>JAYVVO010000223.1:0-5138 GCA_043786955.1 Saprospiraceae bacterium | reverse complement strand
GGGTGCCAACTCATTTGCTTTCAATTATTTTAATTCCCAAATTTAAATTTTAGATCAATTATTATTTATGACTTTAAACGTTTGCGGTTTATTGCCATTTAGTGTAATACTTAAAAAATAAATTCCGTTGATTAATGAAGCTGTTGGCAAATCGTAAACCACATTGTTTGGCGTATCTGTTTTATCTAAGATGAGTTGACCCGCACCATTATAAAGTTGAAAATGAATGGGCGTTGTAATAATATCATTAAAATTTAAGCTTAACACGTTTCCAAATGGATTAGGAAAAATATTGACAGCACGCGTTGTAACATCGCTCGGTCGGCGAACAACAAATGTTGGCGAATAAACCGTATCCTTATAATTAGTTGCAGGGTTGGAGCAATAAGCAACAACGCGTGCATAATAAACATCTAAAGGCGTTCCATCCCAACGAGTTGTATAAGTTTGCAAATCGCCACTCACACCTGAGAGAGGTTTTATCTTTGTCACAGATGGCATAAAGTTTTTACCGTCGGTTGATGTTTCTATATTATAATAATTGGCGTAATATTCTGGTTGAACAGCATAGTTAAAATCTATAGAAGTTTGCGAATTTGTGAAATTACCTGATTGCGAAGCGAACGCAGTGCGCGCTGCACCTTCATAAATTGAAAGCTGAATGTCGTCAATAGCAACACCCGTTGTAGGTAAAAAATTTGATGAGAGAAATTGAAACCTAAATGCAACGTCAGCGTTATTGGCTAAAAAACTGACATCAAGTCTGAATTTTGTCCACACGTCGAGCGTTCCAGAAAAATATGATTCCCCATTATTAAATGCACCTGCTACTCCTTGATTGTTTGTGTCGTACCAATTATTATCGCTACTCGATCCTAAAGTTATCCAAGTTGTGCCTTTATCTAATGAATATTGCACGCGAAATCCATCGTAACCTTTCTGAATATCGTACAGTGACCAAAAACCAAAAGTATAAATACCACTCTTTGACATATCCATCAACGGCATATACAAATACGCTTCAGTATTCGGTTGATACGTTTGTTCTTTCAATCCTAAAACATAAGCAAAGTTGCCACTGTGCGTTCCATCTTTTCCAGATACTGTTGATTTTCCGCGCGAAAAAACGGAACCTGTTGGAGAATAAGCTCCAAATGGTACGTCTGTCGTTTCAAAATCGCCCGTATAGTTGGCTGCATTTATAGAATAAGGCGTTGGGACTTTAGGCAAAATTTTTATACTCTTCGTTACGCTGAGCGAAGTATCTTTATTGATCGAAAGTTTTACATTATAGGTTCCAGTTTGTGCAAAACTGTGAATATCGGTTTCTAAAGTATCTATCGTAGCATCACCAAAATTCCAAAGATAAGAATTCGCTGCGCCTGAACTACCAGCATAAAACTGCGTCGGCACATTAACGTAGGAAATTGGAAAAAATTCTGCTACAGCTGATGGCGTTGCAAAAAGCGTACTCGTGAACAAACCACGACCATAAGTCGCTGCTAAAACTGTTTTATCTGACTCACGAAATTTAAGTGCCGATGTGCGAACCAACGGTATACCGCGCGTAGAAACGGGTGGCAACCAAACAGTGCGTGAACTATCCAAATTTTCGGAATACCAAACACCCATATCGGTTGCTATCAACGCTTTGTTATCGCCATTAGGACTAAAAAATGCATCGCGGACGGGCATATCTGGTAAATTACCACTGATGTTGACCCAATTCGCGCCGCCATTTTTTGTTTCAAAAACGTGAGGTACACCATAACTCGAAACCGTAGCAAGTAAATGTTTTGTATCGTTTCTGTCAATATCAATGCCGCCAATATAACCACCAAGATTCCCTATCGTTGTTGCAGTAGCTTTAGCGGCGTCACTTGCGTTTTCAATTTTGTAAATTAACCCTGATTTGGAGCCGATATAAATTCTATTATCTGTGTAAGCATCCACTTTAATGACGGCGATAGCATTGATTCCACCTGCATTGAAAGAAACATTTTGCACATTAACTAAAGAAGTTTTAGGAAGTTTACCGGAAACATCCCACGTCCATAGATTCGCATCTTTTGTTTGAGCGTATAGAATTTGTTTTTTTGAATCATAATCGGCTGGGCATAAAAAATCAGCATTCGATTTTGCGCTGACCGAAAAAGTTTTTCCTGCATCTTTTGAAAATCCCCATACGCCGTAATACAGCGAACCAAATTGATAGTTGGCATTCTTCTGATCTATAAAAGTTAAAAAACCATCACCTCCTATGACTTGTTGCGCCAATCCGATACCACCATTTTTCACATTGTTCGTGCCGTTATCCTGAGCACCTGCTAAAAACTGACTCACACCAGCGTTCGGATTTATTGCGCCACCATAAAACTGTGTCGTTACGTAATTATTATTGCGCGAAATAATATTGTAATTGGATGCCGAAGCACTATCGTTTCTGAAAACACCTCCGTCTGTACCCGTGTATAAAATATCTGCACCACTCGGATCAAAAAATGCAGCATGTTGGTCGGCGTGTGCGTAAGGTTTTGAAGCTGTACCGCAACCAGGCCAAAACGAAATTTGTTTCCACGTTTTGCCGTAATCTAAAGATTTAAATTGATCCACACCACCTACGAAAACTGTTGCTTCACTGACAGGCGAAACGGCTAAAGTTAAATCGTACCAAGCTTGTGTGCGCGTAAAATCCACTGCAGAACCTGCACCGTTACAACCATCAACAAAAACGGGTTGCGTTCCCGATGTCCAAGTTAAACCACCATCGGTAGTGACAGATACAACAGATCCTGCATTTTTTATATTTCCCACCGCATATACAACATTCGGATTGGTCGGAGAAACTGCAATTTCGCAACGCGCAAAATTTTTTGAAAACGTACCATTCTGCGAAATATTCACCCACGAACTCGAATCGCCTTTACTTTGCGATTTATACACCGCGTTATCAGTACACGCGTAAATAGTGCCATCACTTGCGCGTACAATTCTGTAAATATCGTTCAACGCACTGCCATAATCAACACCCGAACCTAAAACTTTTCCCCAACTTGCACCACCGTCTTTGCTTTTATACAAACCTTTAAAGGTGCCAGCCAACACATGACCATTTTCAGGTAAAACAACGATACTCGGATTAGTTTGAAAAGTCAGGTTATTCGTTGAAGACAATTGCGCCCACGTATTTCCGCCATCGCTCGATTTAAAAATACCATTACCTTGCGCATCTCTGCCGTCGCAATCTCCCGAACCCGCATATAAAATTTTAGGATTTTTCGGATCTTGCGCTAGTGAACTGATAGATAAATTCGCCATCCAATCATTCACACGCGTCCATTTAGCGTTGGCATCTAAAATGTTATTGTTTTTAAAAATGCCGCCCGTTGAACCGCCTGCAAAAATTGTTTTGTGCGACGGGTCATTTAAGTCAATTAAAATCGCGCGCGTTCTACCGCCCACATTACTCGGTCCACGTTCTTGCCATTTTGCATTCGCAATAGCCCCGCGAAAAAAAGTATTGTGCTTTTCAAAATAATCTTGTTGAGCCCGAGTGTTCTCAATAGCTTTCATTAAACCATCTTTCGGCACTTCACCCGTTATTGGATTTTTTGTGCGCTCGCGTTCTAATTCAAATACTTCTTCAATTTTTTGAGCAAGTGGCATTTCATCTTCTTCGCCGTTTTCAAATTTTTCTTTTTCTGCGTGTTCAAAATTATTTTTTTTTCGAGAAGATTTTTTTACGAAAGAAATTTTATTTTCTAAATGCGTTTTAGTGTCCTGGATATTTTTTTCAATACCAGGTAGAGCATTTTGTGTCGAAATATTTTTTTCTTTTGGAGCTTGTAAATTTTTATAAAAATAGTTTGCACTCGCTAAAATGAATGATAGGAGTAGTAAAATCGAGCTAACTTTCTTCATGGAAAAGTCTGTTTAAGGGTGTAAGGTCATAATAAATACAAATATAAATTTGCAAAGGAATTATTTAGAATTTTTGTTAGTTAAACCTAATAAATAGTTGAGAATTATTTTTTTCAGTTAATATCAACATTCGATTCGTAATTCAATTGTCGTTTTGAAGTTGCAAAGAATTAGAATCTTGCTTTTTTTAATTGAGCAGTTTTATTGCTGTAAAAATTTTGCCACTCAGCATTCGGTTTTCTACAAATAAAAACGGGCAGGTTCTTTTCGCGCGCAAACGAATCAGTTAAAATACCAAATTCAGTAACGCTCTCAAAGTGTGTTCTTATTTCTGTCGGATCATTATTAACATAAATCAACGTTGAAATGTTGAGCGAATCAGGTGCCCATTTCAAATAATTATCGCTGAAACTTACAACCACCAAAGGAATTTTTTTAGCGTATAATTCGATTGCTCCAGCTTGACCATAGTTTTCACAATAAATGGCAGCGTGATTTTTCTCATCCATCGAAAGACTCGAATAGGCGCGTTCGGCTATATTTGCAAGTTCTTTCCAACCCGTTTCATCAGCATAATCCTGGGTTAATGAGTAAACTTTTCTGTCTTCCCAAGTAAATAGCGATTCACCTATAATCGGTTTTATTTTTTGAAAATATGAAACCATGTTTTGATGTGAGAAAAGAGGCACGCCGATGGGCATTGCAAAAATCGAAATTAGAATCATTAGAAGGGCAAAAACTACTTTTAATATTTTCATTCTAATGGAAACCCAATATTTTTCTACAACAAAACTGCCAATAGACAAAAGCGGCGGATATAAACCAAAACTATAATAATGTTTAGCCCCACCAAAAGCAAAAAGCGCGATGGTGATAATAAAACCTACTAATAAAGGACGAAGCCATTTTTCTTCCTTTTTTAGAATCATCGCAAAAATTGCAAAACCCCAAAGCCAAGCGGCAGGCGCATTATCTAAAATTTGACCTACAAAAAAGTCTGAAATATGAAGGTGCGATAATTGGGTTCGTTGCAATTCGTTCATGTGGTCAACGACTGGAAAATGGTTCTGAAATTGCCAAAATAAATTAGGGAAAACCATTAGCAATCCTATTATTGACGCAAACCAAAACTGTTTTTTAAGAAATAAGGAGCGTTTAGAAGAAATTATTAATGCACTCAAAAATCCTGCGACTTCAAAAACGATATTATACTTGTT
>JAYVVO010000222.1:0-5141 GCA_043786955.1 Saprospiraceae bacterium | reverse complement strand
TTTGAATGCGCGCTTCCGTACTATCATGCGCGCCGAACAAACGATCAAATTCTTTTGGATGCGGTGTAAAGATTGTATTTTCTGGAATTTTTTTTAGTAATGAAGGATTTAAAGAAATAATATTGAGTGCATCTGCGTCGAGCAAAAGTGGTTTGGGAGTTTTTTTTATTTCTTTAAAAATATAGTTCAGTAATTTTTTTGCTGAACTATCTGTACCTAAAGCTGGTCCGACACCGAGAGCAGAAAATTTAGAAATATCAAAATCTAAATTGTCACGCTGCACAAGCATCGCCTCGGGAATCGTTACTTGAAGAATAATTCTTTCAGCGCGAGGAACAACTACCGAGAGCAAACCTACACCCGAACGCAAACACGCGCGCGCAGCAATAACTGCTGCACCCATTTTACCATCACTACCAGCCACTAGAAGCGCATGACCATAATCGCCTTTGTGCGAATCGGCAACACGCGGTTTTAAAATAGCTGAAATTAAATTTTGCGTCAGTGTTTGCATAGTTGAATGTGAAACTGAATATAAGCTGCATTTAGTACAAAGTAAACCAAACCTTTGTAATTTTGTGCGAAATAAAGCGCATAAATTAAAACTTGAAAACTAATCAAACGTTAATTAATTTTTAAATATTCCTAATCGTAAAAATCACTCTCAATATGATGCCAGAAATTTTCGTTCCACAGTCACCGAGTTTAAAAAAAACTACGCCTAAAATCCATAACTTTAGTGCGGGTCCAGCCATTCTTCCGCGCGAAGTGATTGAAGAAGCTGCTGAAGCCGTTTTAAGTTTAAACGGATCTGGCTTAAGCGTACTTGAAGTAAGCCACAGAAGTAAAGATATTGTAGCTGTTGAAACAGAGGCAACTTCGCTAGTGAAAGAACTTTTAGGTTTAGGCGATAAGTATGAAGTGATTTGGGTTTCGGGAGGTGCGTCGTCACAATTTTTTACTGTTGCGATGAATTTTCTCGGCGATGGCGAATCCGCGAGTTATGTTGACACTGGCACTTGGTCTGCAAAAGCAATTGATGCCGCGAAGCAATTCGGAACGATAAATGTTTTGGCTTCGAGTAAAGCTACGAACTACGACCACATTCCGCGTGATTGGAAAGTTCCATCAACAGATCAATACATACACATCACAAGCAACAACACAATTTACGGAACGCAATATCAAAACTTTTTTGGGTCACCGATTCCTATTGTCGCCGATATGTCTTCCGATTTCTTATCGCGCCCATTCGATGCGTCACCTTTCGGATTAATTTATGCAGGTGCGCAAAAAAATATCGGACCATCGGGTGTAACGTGCGTTATTATCAGAAAAGATATGTTGGGAAAAACTAAACGCACAGTGCCATTAATGTTAGACTATAACACGCATGTGAAAGAAAAATCAATGTACAACACACCGCCTGTTTTTCCGATTTATGTATGTATGCTCACCATGCGTTGGATAAAAGCGATGGGTGGTTTAACGGCGATGCAAGCGCACAATGAAAAAAAAGCAGCAATTTTATACAACGAAATTGATTCAAATCCTTTTTTTAAAGGCAATGTCGCTCATGCGGATCGCTCGCGCATGAACGTTTGCTTTACGATGAACAATCGCGAACTTGAACCCGCTTTCGGAAGTATCGCTAAAGCAAATAATATCAGCGGCATAGAAGGACATAGGAGCGTCGGTGGTTTCCGCGCTTCAATTTATAATGCCATGCCGATTGAAAGCGTGCAACTCCTCGCGGATTTGATGCGCGATTTTGCAAATAAGAATGGATAGTGGCGGAACATTAATCCGCCGATGAATAAATTTATAACAGAAGTTCTCGCTGAGTTGACGCAGTGAAAACTTCTTATTTTGTGCTCTTTAAAAATATTATGGCATGACTAGGCGAAGCTAAGAAAAATAAAATACAATTTTTGGTCTTTCATAGAGACTTTCGAGGACTCTTCGCTTTGTGAATCTTTGTTCCTTTATGAACTTTGTGCTAAAATAAACCTCGTATTTTCTCCGCATAAAGTTTATAAAGGAACAAAGTCTTACAAAGTCATTTTAATTTTAGAGAAATTATTTTCTAATTTTTTATAAGAAAACCCTTTTTAAAATTATTAGAGCGTCATAACATCAGTTGCAAAATTTCACTCGCAGCTTTTGTTAAAACCGTACCTGGTCCGAAAATAGCTGCGACCCCAGCATCAAAAAGAAATGGGTAATCGTTGGGTGGAATTACGCCCCCGACAACGACCATAATATCATCGCGACCATATTTTTTGAGTGCTTCAATAGTTTCAGGGACTAACGTTTTATGCCCTGCTGCCAAACTGGAAATGCCGAGAATATGCACGTCATTTTCCACAGCTTGCCGCGCCGCTTCATCAGGTGTTTGAAACAAGGGACCGAGATCAACATCAAAACCCATATCGGCAAAACCCGTTGCAATTACTTTTGCACCCCGATCGTGACCATCCTGTCCGAGTTTAGCTACCATAATTCTTGGGCGACGACCTTCTTTTTCATAAAATGCGTCAGAAAGTTTTTGCGCACTCTGAAGTGCTTCATTATTAGTGTGTTCTTTTGCGTACACAGCAGATACAAGTTTAGAATTTGAAACATAGCGACCAAAAACTTTTTCTAAAGCATCACTCATTTCGCCGAGCGTGGCGTTTGCGCGTGCACACTGAATGGCGCAAGCTAAAATATTTTTTGAGGAATCGCTTGCTGCCAGTGTTAGATTGTCTAAAGCAGTCGCTACTTTCTCTGCATTGCGATTTTGTTTTGTGCGCACCAATCGTGCGATTTGTTCTTCGCGCACCGCATTATTGTCTATATCTCTGATGTCGAAAGCGTATTCATCCTCCGTTCTGAAAACGTTTACTCCCACAATTTGGTCTCTACCTGTATCAATGCGCGCCTGTTTTTTTGCAGCCGCTTCTTCAATGCGCAATTTTGGCAAACCTTCTTCAATCGCTTTTGTCATGCCGCCTCGCTTTTCAACTTCTTGAATTAGTTCCCATGCGCGCTCCGCTAAATGGTGCGTTAAATATTCGACGTAATAGGAACCACCCCATGGATCAACAGCATGTGTTAAATCAGTTTCGCGTTGCAAAAAAATTTGAGTATCGCGCGCGATTTTAGCAGAAAAATCGGTCGGTAGAGCAATCGCTTCATCTAAGGCGTTGGTGTGTAAACTTTGCGTACCACCCGCAATAGCTGACATCGCTTCAATAGTTGTGCGCGCAATATTATTAAAAGGATCTTGTGCTTGCAAACTCCAACCCGATGTTTGGCAGTGCGTGCGCAACGCCATACTTTTTGCATCCGTCGGATTAAATTGCTGAATCAGTTTTGCCCAAAGCAATCGCGCTGCGCGCATTTTCGCAATTTCCATAAAATGATTCATGCCAATTCCCCAAAAAAACGAAAGTCGTGGTGCAAACTCATCAATCTTTAAACCTGCTGCAATGCCTGCACGAACGTATTCCAAACCGTCGGCGAGCGTGTAAGCGAGTTCTAAATCGGCAGTGCCACCTGCTTCTTGAATATGATAACCCGAAATCGAAATCGAATTAAACTTCGGCATATTTTGCGCCGTGTATTGAAAAATATCGCCGATGATGCGCATTGAACCCTTTGGCGGATAAATGTAGGTGTTGCGCACCATAAATTCTTTCAAAATATCATTCTGAATTGTGCCACTCAATTGTGCGGGTGAAACATTTTGTTTTTCAGCAGCCACAATAAAAAATGCTAAAATTGGTACAACAGCGCCGTTCATCGTCATAGAAACAGAAATTTGATCGAGCGGAATATCGCGAAAAAGAATTTCCATATCTTCAACCGTATCAATCGCAACGCCTGCTTTACCAACATCGCCACGCACTTTCACATGATCCGAATCGTAACCGCGATGCGTCGCTAAGTCAAAAGCTACTGATAAACCTTTTTGACCCGCCGCCAAGTTTTTTTTATAAAACGCATTTGATTCTGTCGCTGTACTAAATCCCGCATATTGTCGAATCGTCCAAGGTTGCGACACATACATGGCGCTGTAAGGTCCGCGCAAAAATGGTGGAATACCAGCAGTAAAACCTTCGTGATGAATATCTTTAACCGTTTCTTTTGAGAAAACCGTGGGGACAGAAATACTTTCGGGCGTTTGGATAGTCTCCGTTTTCGTTACGTTGGGAGTATCGAAAATTTTAAAATCGAGCGGCGCAGCGTTAAAAGGCATTGGTATTTAGTTTGAGAAACCAAAATTAGAAAAAATATTTAAAGAGGGATTGTTTTTTATAAATTTAAGCTGTAAAATTAAATTTTTTGCTTTAATTTCGTGTGTAGAAAATGGAATCTATTTTTAAATCTCAATTATTAATTATGATAGCTTCTTTGCAATTAGATGTTACTTATGACCAAGTTATTGCTTTGGTTAAAAAAATGCCTTTAGCGGAAAAACTAAAACTTTCAAAAGAGTTAGAAAGAGAGGGGATTCATTCAAAATTATCAAAATTATTGAAAACCTTTAAAACCAAAGAATTAAGTTTAGAAACCATTAATGCAGAGGTAGAATTAGTCAGACAGCAGATATATGAAAGCCAAAAATGTTAAAGTTATTTTCGATACAAATATTTGGATTAGCTTTCTCATTGGTAAGAATTTATTAAAACTCTCTTAACTATGCTATAAAAAATATTGAATTATACTGAAAGTGATTTGATAAATTGTTTCACTGGTTTAATTGAAAGCTTGAGTTCTTTTGGTAAAATAGGATTGATTGAGCGTCTTAAAAAATTGTTGAAAATAAGATTGCAAAAAAGATCCTTTCTTTGAAAGTTTTGACTCTATAAAATAATCTAAAGGAAGGTTAATATTTCTTCTACGTATTGCCGATGGTTAGCGAGGCGTGGCACTTTATTTTGCGAGCCTAATTTGCCTTTGGCTTTCAGCCATTTATAAAAAGTACCTTTGGGCAATTGCCGAACGCGCGGTAGCTGCATCGCTAAATTTTTAAAACGCTTGGCTTCATAGTCGGAGTTTAAACTTTGGAGCGTTGCATCGAGATGTGTATTAAAAGCCTCTAAATCACTCGGCGGATTTTCAAATTCTATCAACCATTCATGTCCACCGCGTTG
>JAYVVO010000221.1:0-1719 GCA_043786955.1 Saprospiraceae bacterium | reverse complement strand
GCATTCACAACGTTACGATTGCATTAATTATTATTTTTAATTTTTTCAACGGACTGGGTGGAATGGCTTTAATTGCCGCTTGGTATGGTATCTGGGATTTACTCACAGGTTTTGTTATGGCTACAATTTGGCAAAAAAAACGAGCGTTTATTAAATTTTTGTAAATTATTTAGCTAATCTTTAGAAAATTATAAACATAAATGTTATGTTTGATCATTATTTAACTTAAAATTCAAACACTAAATCGTAATTACAATGGGAATCAACTTATTGGATATGGTCAAGCAGCAAGTCATGGGAAGTGTAGCTGAAAAAGCGGCTTCACTTTTAGGCGAAAGCCCCGCTGCAACAAGTAAAGCCCTCAGTGCTGCATTACCAGCAGTATTAGGCGGCGTTGCTAATCAAGGTACAACCATTAGCGGTGCCGAAAATTTATTAAAAATGTTTAGCGGTGGTCAACACGATGGCAGTATTTTAGATTCTGTCGGATCACTTTTGGGCGGTGGCTCTGCTACGCAAGGTTTAATGAGTGCAGGTAGTGGTATTGTAAGTTCACTTTTTGGAAATAAAGTAGGCGGTATTACAGACTTCTTAGCTTCGCACGCAGGCATTAAAAGTAGCTCAGCATCATCTTTGATGAGTTTAGCTGCACCGTTAATTATGGGTTCAATTGGTAAACAAATGGGTGGCGGTTCTTCAGTGTCGTCATTGATGAGTTTATTGAGCAGCCAAGTTCCTAATATCGCAGCAGCTTTACCAGCAGGTATGGGTAGTGTTTTAGGTCTTTCTAACTTAAATTTATCTACACCACCTTTGATGGATAAAGTTAAGGCGATGGAACAACAAGTTGTGCAAGAAGCATCTGGCTTTAACTTCAGCAAAATTTTGCCTTGGTTGTTATTAGGCTTAGGTGCGTTATTAGCATTTTACTTTTTCAGATCGTGCAATTCTAAACCAGAAGTTCCGATGGTCACAGCACCCGTTGAAGCGCCAAAAATGGAGGTACCCAAAGTAGTGGTAAAAGATAAAAAAATATTGAAATTACCGAACGGCGATATTGAAGTAGAGACTGGAACTTTTTTAGATAAACTCTATGACGAAGTGACTGATAATACATTAGATCCAACAAAAGGTTTCGCTTTTGATCATTTGAATTTTGCCACAGGTTCTGCAACTATTTCAGAAGATTCTAAAGGACAACTTAATGATTTAGCAAAAATTATGATGGCTTTTCCAAAAGTTGGTATCAGCGTTGATGGACATACAGACAATGTAGGCGATGCAGCAGCGAATTTAAAACTTTCCAAAGAGCGCGCATTAGCTGTCGAGAAATATTTAATCGCTAAAGGTGTTGCTGACGCACGTATTTTACCGGAAGGTCTTGGTTCAACTAAACCTGTTGGCGATAACACAACAGAGGCTGGTAGATTGGCAAACCGTCGCACAGAAGTATTGGTGACTAGGAAATAATTTAAGTTTTTATAAAAATATTTCCAAAAAGGCTGTCGTAAAAAGCAGCCTTTTTGTTTTCGTTTTACGTTTTTTTATAAAAGCACTATGCAATTTATAGGTTTCATTTTTTTTAGGTTGGCTTTAGTCATTTTCTATCTCATCCCATTTCCTATTTTGTATAAACTATCGGATGGCGTGGCGTGGCTTTTGCGCGTTGTTATAAAATATAGAATTAAAGTGATGCAAGCCAATTTAGAAAAAGCATTC
>JAYVVO010000220.1:0-14016 GCA_043786955.1 Saprospiraceae bacterium | reverse complement strand
TTACAGTTGCAGCAAAAGTAGAAAGAAATATTTTTGGATCACCCGACACAGCAAATTTTTCTGTGCGTATCACTTGGTCATCAAAGTCATCGAGATTAATCGTTGCGTTAATCGCCTCCATTAATTTTGCACCCCAATTAACGGCTAAAGTCGTCGGTACAGAGTTTTCACCCGAAGAAAAATCCCAAGGTTTTAATATTTTAATCGGTTCGGCGAGCATTACGCGCAAAGAATCTTTCTCAGGTAGCGCATTGAATGCGCGAACCAACGCAGGTACGAGATTTTCAAAAAATAAAATACGTTTGTCGTAAGCCGTCGCAATTACTTTATCGAGCGTGTAGTTTTTTTCTTTCGGAAGAATGCGCACCGCTAATACCCCGCGATAATTATCGCCGTCGGGTGCCATATAACTTGGATAATTTTCTTTTTTTGGTGAATTTTCTCCTGCTACTGTGAAGGCGGATGAATTACAATTTTGCAACCAACCATTTTTCGGATTAATAGATTGAACCAACTCATCCACCATGTGCAGACCTTTCCACTCTGTCGCCGAGGTTGTTCCGTCAACGGGTTTTTGCCAATTTAATTTTTTGTCACGTTTAGGCATAAAGTTTCCGTGCCAATAGCCTATATTTCCTTCAGCATCAGCATACACTTCGTTGTTCGAAGCATTCGATTTGAGGTAAAGAACTTTTTTAAATTCATCAAAACTCGTTGCTTTTGTGCGCTGCCACGATTGCATTAAACTCGCCATCGAGCGATTATTTGAGCGTACACTCACCAACTGGCCGTTCCGTTTCCCCATTATCGGTCCATGATGCGTATATAGAGCAGTTATATTTTTTGTTTGAAGCACATTATTTTGCAAATATTGAAGTGTTATATTTTTTGACGTCACAGGTCTTTTTGCGCCGTCATATAAATACACGCGTTGATTATTTTCGGTAGAAATTTTTTCTAAATATGCGTCCGATACATCCGCATGACTCGACGTGTGCATCCAACCACAATGTTCATTAAAACCTTGATAAACAAAAAATTGTCCCCACGTTACTGCGCCGTAAGCGTTCAAACCTTCCTCGCTGACCATTTGCACTTCAGGTCGGTAATAAAAACTCACGTGTGGATTGATATACAAAATGGCGTTTTTGTTTTCTGTGATACTCGGCGCGAACGCAAAACCGTTCGAGCCTGTGGCGAGTTCTTCTTCTTTTTGTCGCAATTGCGCGAGCGAGTTATCAAAATCAGAAATTTTATTTATGTCCCCCATATCGGAACCGTACAAATTTTTCAAATCTTTAGCCGTAAAATCGGCTGTCGTTATTGAACCGATGCTGCCATCTGTCCAAAGCAAAGCGTACCAAGGTTCAAAATGATGGAGGAGTTTAGGTTTAATTTCTGGATGTTTGTATAAATAATAATTTACACCGTCGGCAAAAGCATCTAAAAGTTTATGTAACCAAGGCTCTGAAGTTTTATAATCTTGGATCGCATCGGCTGAATCAATCACCATGCGAATAAGTAAATCGTCGTACAGATTTTTTTCGCCATGCACTTCCGCAAGTCTACCCAGTTTTTCAATATAATTTTCTTCTACGCGATTGAAATCGTCTTCACACTGCGCAAAAAGTAATCCGAAAACAGCATCCGCATCTGATTTGCCATACACGTGCGGAATTCCCCAATTGTCGCGAATGATATTTACGCGCTGCGATTGTTCTGCACACCGCGCGATTTCAACCTTTGAAAATTTTTCGGGTGTGCTTTGCGAACACGCTTGAAATGATAAGGAAAGAAGCGTATAATAAAGTAAATTTTTCATACAAAAGAAGTTGATGTTTTATTTTAATTTTGAAAAATCGGTCGGGTACATATAAATTGATTCCACCGAAATAGTGAGCGAGCCACCACCTTTTACTTCTGAAGCTTTGCGCGTAGCAATCCAATCTGGGTCTGCACCAAATTTAGCAAATGCTGATTTTGCCGCTTCAGGAGATTGGTGTGTCAAAAAATAATAGAGCATGTGGTCTTCACCTAATTTTTGTGCCGTGTCTGTCCAGTAAATTTTATTAGTCATGCCCAGTGATTCAAATTTTTTAACTGTAAAACCACTGAATCTATCGAGTAAATTTCCTAAATTATTAGGTGTAACGCGGTATTTTCTAAATTCCCATACGCGATTGTAATTATCGTTTGTGAAATTATTTGGCGAAAAATCGGTTGTTTTTAAGAAAACGTTTTCTACTTTCGATACAATTTTCCCGTTCACTTCACTTTCTTTTACCACCCGCCGCCAAATCGTATCTGCTGAAAAATTTGCCCAAGCGCTATCGCGCTTCAATCGGTTTGGATAGGATAGTACGTAGTAAAGTTTTTCTTCCGAATTATCTATTGGAGTCCAATAACCTACGTTTGTCATGCCGTGCTTTTCAAATAATTTCGTCGTGTGATTTCGGAAACGACGAAGCAAATCATTTAATTTACCTTTTTCTGCTGTATAAATGCGCAACTCGTAACAAAGTGTATCTGGTTTTAAATTACTCGGCGAAGAGAGTTCGTAACTTGCAGGCTTGTGCCCCGATTTTGTCCATGCGCGCAATGCATCGAATGCAGTTCCGACTTGTTCGTTTGTAAAATTGCAATGTCCTTCGCCATTAGTAATAAATACTTTCAGATTTTGTTCTTTATGTTTTTCATGCACTAAAGCATCGTAGTTATTTATACCAGCAAAAGGCGCAATAATTGGATCGTAAGCAGTGTGAAGCATTACAACGGGCTTATCTATTACGCCAGTATGGTCATAAATGAGTAGGCGATTAGCAGAAACTGTTGCGGGTAAACGTTCAATTTTTGCGTTCAAATCCCAATCGTCTGGAAAACCTGTGTATAAAGTATTGGTGTTATCGTACGGATTACCGCCCAATTGAGCTGCAATATCACGAATAACCCCTTCTCCAAAAACTAAAACAAAAGGTATTTCTTCCACTTTAACAGAGTAGTGTTTAGCATACTCAGCTAAAATTCTATCTTTGTTTTTGGCTTTTTCTAAAATTTTATTTGCTTGATCCACTTTTTCTTGAAAATCACCTGTAAAAATTTCAGGTGCTTTGCCGCTCATAACATCTGCTAAAGATGGCATTGCGCCCGGAAAGAGCACATTAAAAACAGCGTAAGAATCAAATCCAATTTTAGTTTGTTCATAAGGGCGTGTAGAAAGTGGGCATTGAGCTAATGCACCGTTATAATTTTTGGATAGATTTTCCATTGTCGCGATTGTTATACCTCCGCCCATGGAAAGTCCAGTGATAAAAGCTGAATCGGGTTTACCATATTTTTTATAAAAATACTGCCTTAACGATTCCGTTTCGTTTACACCTTCGGGTAAAGCCCAACCATCACGACTATAAAAGGAGCGCGCAACGGCAAATCCGCGATCTAAAAAAATTTGTATTCTCGGCTCAGGATTAAAACTTTTGCGCGGCGAACTAACGGTTTCATACCCATGCGCAAACATGACTAACTTTTTATTCCATTGTGCTGGAATTTTTATTTCGTAAGGGGCATTATTAATAATGCCGGTATCGCGAATTGCATTTTGGCAAAACGCGGTTGTCCCACTACAAAGCAATAGGAACAGGAGGGTTTTTATTTTTTTCATAGAAAAACTGTATTTAAGAATTTTATTTCTCAGGTAAATTAGATTTTTGTTCGATACAAATGTAAAAATTGTTAGCCGTATTTTAGTGAAAGAATCATAAATTTTTTTTTATAGAATTCAGATGACGAATTCTTTAAAAAAAATTGTACTTTTAATTCGATTTTAAGAATCTTTGCAAATAAATAAAAGCAGGATGAATTTAAATAATAAAGTTTTTATTGTAACGGGTGGCGCATCTGGTTTAGGATTAGCTACGGCAAAATTGATTATTGAAAATGAAGGATTTGCGCTGATAGCCGACGTGAATGAAGAAGCGGGCGAAATTGTACAAAAAATTTTAGGTAAACACGCGCAATTTATTCGCACCGATGTTTCCGATGAAGCAAGCGTTCAGAACGCCATTGATTGCGCAATAAAACAATTTGGGAGTTTAAACGGTGTTGTGAATTGCGCTGGCATTGCACCTGCCGAGCGTATTTTAGGACGCGCATATATTCACGCGCTGGATAGTTTTTCCAAAGTCATTCAGATAAATTTGATTGGTACGTTCAACGTCATTCGGTTGGTATCGAATGTTTTACAAAATAATATACCTACTGAGGATGGTGAGCGCGGTATTATAATTAATACAGCATCAGTAGCAGCGTTCGATGGTCAAATTGGGCAAGCTGCATACTCGGCTTCAAAAGGTGGTGTGGTTGCTATGACACTGCCGATCGCTCGCGAACTTGCACGATTCGGTATTCGAGTAATGACCATCGCGCCTGGCATTTTTGAAACACCGATGCTCATGAATATGTCTGAAGAAGTGCGTACTTCGCTGGGTCAGCAAGTCCCTTTCCCATCTCGCTTAGGTAAACCGAATGAATATGCCGCTTTGGTTAAGCACATCATTGAAAACCAGATGTTGAATGGAGAAGTTATCCGATTAGATGGTGCTATTCGGATGGGTGCAAAATAAATTTTTTAAAGAAAAGAAGAAAAAACTTCCGTTAAAACAGTTGCTATTTCAAAAGTTGCGTGTGGAATTTCTGGATTCTGATACTCAACGAGCCAATGAATATTGACTATTTTACTTTCTTTTAAAATAATTTCGCAACTCAAAACATACGGTAACCCGTTTTCGGAACGTATCGGTTTGTAAGTGCGTCGGAGGGTTTGTTGCATCCAAGTTCCGCGCTGCATTCTACAATCAGTTGAAACGATACACTGAAAATCGCCGTTTTGCAATTTTGTGTCAACGGCATAAATCCATTGCATCCACTGTGTATCGGAATAGGGGGTGAAAGCTGTATGGATTTTTATGCCACGTGCTGCCGTCAGCGATTTATAGGACTGAAATATATCTTGCTTCTCGAAGGGATTATCGAAATATTTTTGTAACGCATTAAATAGCCTTTTACCCATGCGTTGGATTAGCAGTTTATTTTTGCTGGTGTTATAACTAAAGTATTCGCTCGCTTCGAAATACCAAGGCGTGATACTCAAAGGTTTTTCGATGGCTAAAGTCGGATTTGTGCTGAATTTTTTAATAAACTGCTGTAAAATACCTTCCATGAGCATATTATATTAGTAATTCAAATTTTATTTTGTGATGGTATTTTAAATCAAAGTAACGCATTATATTGCAAGCAGACACAAGCATTAAATTGTTATTAACACATTTAACGACTTATTGAAAGTGTTTAATTTTTGTATTAAATTTGATAATATTTGCTTAAAAATTTTACTTTAAAAAAAATTACCGTGCTCTCACTCATCATAGCCGTTTACAAAAATATTGATGCCTTAAACTTAATTTTTGAAAGTTTGCAATCTCAAAGTTTTAAAAATTTTGAAGTTATTGTTGCTGAAGATAACGACTGCCCCTTTATGCGCGATTTCATTTCGTCGCAAAAAATAAAATTCGCTTTTCCTATTAAACACGTTCAACAACCAGATAAAGGATTCAGAAAATGCGCCGCGTTAAACGCAGCTATTAAAATTACAACATTCGATTACTTAGTTTTTATAGATGGTGATTGTTTGTTGCATCGCTATTTTTTGCGCGCACATTTTGAAAATCGCGAAAAAAAAATAGCACTTTGGGCACGGCGCGTTATGCTTTCACCACTTCTGACAAATAAAATTTATTCTACTCACTCCCTATCTTTTTTAAACTTACCCAACCTCATAATATTTGGTGCGTCGCGACTCGATTGTGCGCTTTACTTACCTGCATTACCTACGCCCATTTCAACTGCTTCGCATATTTGGGGTTGTAATTGGAGTATTTTTAAAGAAGATATTTTAAACGTCAATGGTTTCGATGAAGATTATATCGCCGCAGGCGTGGGTGAAGATACCGATATTGAATGGCGACTTTTGCGAAGCGGCATACAACTCAAAAAAATAAAATTTCAAGCACTCCAATATCATTTACATCACGCCGAAAACTATTCTTCAACAAACACTAACGAAACATTGATGCAACAAAAAATAAAATTGGGTGCTGTTTTTTGTAAGAATGGGATTGTAAAAGCTTAAATTAAAATCATAACTTTCTCTACACAAAATCTAAATTTTGCGCTTTCACATAAATTTTACATTAAAATAATTACGTTATCCACACTTTTTATTAAATTTGCGCCGCGCTTTTATTTTTCGAGAGATTGAGAATTTATAGCCAAAAAATAGAATGCACTTATGCCTAAAGTTACGATAGACGGAAAAAGTATTGACGTGCCAGCGGGTACAACTATATTAAATGCAGCGCGCATGATTGGTGGCGATATTGTTCCACCTGCGATGTGCTATTATTCAAAACTTAAAACCTCGGGCGGCTATTGCCGCACTTGTATAGTGCGTGTTGCGCAAGGTTCGGCAGCAAATCCGACACCGATTCCAAAACCTGTGGCATCGTGCAGAACAACTGTAGCAGATGGTATGGTGGTTGAAAATATCACTTCGGCAGAAATTTTAGAAGCGCGCGCAGGTGTCGTGGAATTTTTACTCATCAATCACCCTTTGGATTGCCCAGTGTGCGATCAAGCTGGTGAATGTAGTTTGCAAGATTTAGCTTACGAAAACGGCAAAATGCAAACACGCAATGAGTTCCGTCGTCGCGAATTTGAAAAAATAGATATTGGCGATTATATCCAACTGCACATGACGCGCTGCATTATGTGCTGGCGTTGCGTGAAAGTTGCGGAACAATTGACCGATGGTCGTGTGCATGGCGTAATCAATCGCGGCGATGCAGCCGAGATTTCGACGTATATTAAAGAAGCGATTGACAATGAAATGTCGGGAAATATGGTGGATGTTTGTCCAGTGGGCGCATTGACAGATAAAACTTTTCGATTTAAATCGCGCGTTTGGTTTACAAAACCCGTTGATGCGCACCGCGATTGCCCTAAATGCACCGGTAAAACGCGTTTGTGGTTTAAAGGCGATGAAGTTTTGCGCGTAACCGGTAGAAAAGATGAATACGGTGAAGTCGTAGATTTTATTTGTAACGATTGCCGTTATCATAAAAAAGAATTAACCGATTGGGTGATCGAAGGACCGTCAAAAATAAATCGTCATTCGGTTATTGCACAAAATCATTACGAATCGCTCCGCGCCATTCAGTTCGATACGCGCACAGCGCAAATTGCACTCAATCGTGCGAATCATCAAGTACATCCCGTTTTAGATAATGTCAAACATGGGTTAGGTTCTGGTGCTTTAAGTCCAAATAATTTGCTTGAGCCACAAATGTCGCTTCCTGAAACAATGACGGAACACGATGTATATTTTGATAAATAGTGTTATCTTTTAACCTCATAGGTTTGAAAAGATTTGAAATAAAGTAAACAAATCTCGTAAGTTTTAAAAACCTACGCGGTTAACATAAAAAGATTTTATGATCATTTTGTTTTATAAATTTTTAATTTGCGTAGCTGTATTTTTAGTGGCTTTAGGCATTGCCGCCTATGCAACATATGGCGAACGCAAAATTGCAGCCTTCATGCAAGATCGCATCGGACCCGATCGCGCAGGTCCGTTTGGATTGTTGCAACCTGTTGCCGATGGCGTAAAAATGTTTATGAAAGAAGATTTTATTCCAGCGCAAGCGAACAAATGGTTGTTTATTTTGGGACCTTGCATTGCAATGTTTGTCGCGAACATGACAGGCGTGGTAATTCCTTGGATGCGCCCAACGCAAATTAACGGCGAGACTTTTCACTTTCAAATTTCAGATATCAATATCGGAATACTTTTTGTGTTCGGCGTACTTTCGATGGGTGTTTACGGATTGATGATTGGCGGTTGGGCATCGAATAATAAATATTCGCTTTTAGGCGTCTTGCGTGCATCGAGCCAAATGATTTCGTATGAACTCGCGATGGGTTTGAGCATTGTGGCAATTGTAATGATGTCGGGAACAGTTAATTTAGGTGAAATTGTTGATCAGCAAAGTAGTTGGGCGAATGTCGTTTTCCAACCTTTAGGGTTTCTGATATTTTTAATTTGTGCTTTCGCGGAAACAAATCGCGCACCTTTCGATTTGCCAGAATCGGAATCGGAATTAGTTGGCGGTTATCACACGGAATATAGCTCGATGAAATTAGGTTTTTATCTTTTCGCCGAGTATATTAATATGTTTATTTCGTCTGCTATAATTTCGAGTTTATATTTTGGTGGTTATCATTTTCCGTTCGAACAAAGTTTGCTTAATTCAATTGGAGAATTTTGGGTGCGACTGCTTGGTTTTGGGTTTTTGATGGGCAAAATTATTTTCTTTATCTTCTTTTTCATGTGGATTCGTTGGACGCTTCCCCGCTTCCGTTACGATCAACTCATGAACCTTGGGTGGAAAACTTTGTTGCCGCTATCTATTTTAAATTTAGTTTTAACAGGAATAGTAATGATGCGCCACGAAATTTGGATGGCGATTACGGGACATTAAAAATAAAAAATTATGCAACTTACCAATCGCGCAAAGCAGGTAACAAATACCGACATGACTTTAGCAGAAAGAGCATATCTTCCGGCTATCATTAAAGGTCTGGGTATAACAGCAAAGCATCTTTTTCAAAAAAAAGTGACTATCAGATATCCTGAGCAAAAACGCGAAATCGCGCCTGTCTTCAGAGGTCAGCACGTTTTAAAACTTGATGATGCTGGTGCGGAGCGTTGCACAGCGTGTGGTTTATGCGCAATTTCTTGTCCAGCAGAAGCGATTACGATGGTAGCCGCCGAGCGCAAAGCAGGTGAAGAACATTTATACCGCGAAGAAAAATATGCAGCTATTTATGAAATAAATATGTTGCGGTGCATTTTTTGCGGACTATGCGAGGAAGCTTGCCCCAAAGAAGCCATTTTTTTAACGGATAGATTGGTTGCATCAGATTTGGATAGAAACACAATGATTTACGGTAAAGATATATTGACGGAAACTCTTGAAAACAGAATAGACGTAACAAAACGCCAAACACCAGAAACCCTCGAATTTAAAAACGATAAATTTCATACTCATAATATGACATGGCAAGACAAACTTAATGCACCGCACGATGAATATTCTGCGCATTAATTTTTACATTTACCCTTGTTTGTTCTGATTACCAACTTTAATTTATGATAACACCCATCATTTTCGCCATTCTTTCGGTTTTAGCCGTTGCGAGTGCACTTGTGGTAGTTTTTCATCCCAATCCAGTCTATAACGTGTTGGCTCTGATCGTCACGTTTTTTTGTATTGCCGGACATTACTTCTTACTCAATTCACAGTTTTTAGCCATCGTGCATATTATAGTATATGCAGGGGCTATCATGGTTTTGTTTCTGTATGTCATGATGATGCTAAACTTAAACGTAGAAAGCGAACCCATAAAACCCTTGCTTACTAAAGTAGCAGCCGTTGTTGCGGGTGGTTTATTTATGATAGTTATGGTTGCGGCATTGAGCGGCGCAGAAAAAATGACAACCACGAATATCGTCAGTGATAATTTGGGTTTAATCAATAATCTTGGTCTTGTTCTATATCGGCAATATATGTTGCCGTTTGAAGTATCTGGTATTTTATTTTTAGCAGGTATGGTTGGCGCGGTTATGTTGGGGAAAAAAGATGCGGTTTAGGGAATAGTTTCAAGGAATAGGGAAAACATAATGGGTTGTGAAGTAGCCTTTTATGTTTTCGTAAAATAAAAATTATGCAACAAATTGTTCAGGGCGTTCCGTTAATGTGGTACGTTTGGTTAAGTATCGTTTTATTTTCGATTGGTGTTACGGGCGTTTTATATCGCCGCAATGCCATCGTTATTTTTATGTGCGTTGAGTTGATGCTCAATGCTGTGAATTTATTATTCGTCGCGTTCAGCCGATTTTGGGGAGATGCGGGCGGACAGGTGTTTGTGTTTTTTATAATGGCAGTGGCTGCAGCAGAAGTAGCAGTCGGTTTGGCTATTTTGATGATGATATTCAGAAATACCAAATCAACTGATATTGATTTTCTGAATAAACTTAAATTTTAATTGAGATTTTCAGAATTTAAACCTTTGCCTTCTTTTCAAGGAATCTACGATTTGTGCCATTTGTCTTGAAAATTTCCCGTAGACCTGCGCAAAAAAATATAACAAACCTTGTAGGTTTTTAAAGCCTGCGAGGTTAAACATAATCTTATTGTATGACACAGTATGTGTGGTTAATACCATTTTTGCCACTCTTGAGTTGGGCAATTATTGGTATCTTTAACAGAAAACTTTCTGCAACCGTCACCACTTGGATGGCTTGCGGTAGTGTATTGATAAGTTTTTTTATTGCGCTCGACATTTTTTTCGAAAAAGTGCGCAATCCGATTTCAGAAACGGTGCATTTATTCAATTGGATTCGCGTCGGTGATTTTGTCGCTTCCTTCGATTGCAAAGTTGATCCACTCACGAGCATATTTTTAATCATTATCACAGGCGTAGGTTTTCTGATTCACGAATATTCATCTGGGTATATGCACGACGATGAAGGTTATCGCCGATTTTTTGCGTATTTAAATCTGTTTGTGTTTTTCATGTTGGTTTTAGTTTTAGCTGATAATTTCTTGACTATGTTCATCGGTTGGGAAGGCGTTGGTTTGTGTTCATACTTACTGATTAGTTTTTGGTATAAAAATATTGATTACGCCGCCGCCGCCAAAAAAGCATTTATCATGAATCGGATCGGTGATTTAGGTCTCATTCTGGGAATTATTTTAGTCTATTCCGTCACTGGCACGATTCGATACGATGAAGTATTCAATCCTGAAACCTTATCAAAATTTACAACTACCACCGCTACCGCAGCAACTTTACTATTTTTTATCGGCGCGATGGGTAAATCTGCGCAGATACCGTTGTTTACTTGGTTACCCGATGCAATGGCAGGTCCGACACCTGTTTCAGCACTCATCCACGCAGCGACGATGGTGACAGCAGGTATTTATTTGATAGCGCGTTCGAGCAGTTTGTTTGCGCTCGCACCATTCACAAACGATTTGATTCTTTGGATTGGTTTAGCCACCTCGCTCATTTCAGCCATTATTGCTATTTACCAGAACGATATTAAAAAAGTATTAGCCTACTCGACAGTTTCTCAACTCGGATTAATGTTTGCCGCACTTGGCGTTGGCGCATATTCAGCTGCAGTATTTCATGTAGCGACGCATGCGTTTTTCAAAGCACTTTTATTCTTAGGTGCCGGTTCAGTCATTCACGGTTTGAGCGGCGAGCAAGATATTAGAAACATGGGTGGCATAAAAAAATTGATGCCGACGACCTATATCACCTTTTTAATTGGAACGATTGCGATTGCAGGTATTCCACCGTTTGCAGCGTTCTTCAGTAAGGACCAAATTCTGGGAAGTTTGATGGAACACAAAGGCATAGGCGTTTATGTTATTGGTGTTCTCATTTCTTTGATGACGTGCTTTTACATGTTCCGTTTATTCTTTTTGGTTTTTTCAGGAAGTTTCCGAGGAACGTCCGATCAAGAGCATCATGCGCATGAATCGCCTGCGAGTATGACTGTACCATTAATTATTCTGGCAATATTTTCTGCCATTGCAGGATTTGTAGGTGTGCCACATTTCATCGGTGACGCGCTGCATCTACCAAATTTCTTGAATCATTTTTTAGAAAGTTCTGTGGGTGTTACTGAAGAATCAAAGTTTCAGAGTAGAGAAGAACTACTTGCAGGGGTACTGACAGTTTTTTTAATTGCCGTTACTTTTATAGCACGTGGCATATACACAAACTCTAAAAGTGTTCCTGGCACCGATTCTTCTTTCTCAGGTTTTCCAAAATTAGCGTATAATAAATTTTATTTCGACGAAATTTACAATGCCCTCATCACAAAACCGCTCAATGCGCTTTCTGTTTTTACAAATAAATTCATCGAGAATCGTATTATTGATGGTTTCGTTGACGATATAAAAGCTATAACTACCCGCTTTTCAAGTTCGCTCCGTTTGGTGCAACAAGGCAAAGTGGACGGTTATTTTTTCGGAATGGTAGCGTTTATCATTCTCATTTTCTTGCTCAAAATTCTATAACCTACTATTTATATGATTACGGCTTTATTGATATTGCTTCCATTGGTTTTAGCGGTGCTTATGCTTTTCGCTAAACCCGATATTGCTAAACGCTTGGCGGTCGGTTTTTCTTTAGCAGAAGTAGGCTTATTTGTTTTAGCGACGCACTTTTTTACACACCACGCTAAAAACATGACGCAACTCAACTTGGCTTGGTTGCCGTTTGGTGCAAATTTTAGTGTCGGTTTAGATGGCATTTCTTACGTTTTGGTTTTGCTCACGGTTGTTCTTATTCCCTTTATATTATTAACTGTTAGAAGCATAGATTATAATAGCCGATTTTATGCGCTCGTTTTTATTATGCAAGCGGCATTGATTGGTGTTTTTGTAGCGCGCGATGGTTTCTTGTTTTATATTTTCTGGGAACTGGCACTGATCCCGATTTATTTTATTTGTTTGGCTTACGGCGATAAAAACCGTCGCACCGTCACGCTTAAATTTTTTATTTACACTACTCTCGGTTCACTATTGATGCTCGTGGGTCTATTGTACGTTTATTTTTCTACACCTGGCGCGCACTCTTTCGATATACAATCGCTCTATGCTGCAGGTCATGAACTTTCGAGCAAAGAACAAACTTTTGTTTTCTGGATGATTTTCTCTGCGTTCGCCATTAAAATGCCGATTTTTCCTTTTCATACTTGGCAACCAGATACCTATGTTTCAGCGCCAACGCAAGGCACTATGTTGCTTTCGGGCATTATGCTAAAAATGGGAACGTATGGAATGATTCGTTGGTTGATTCCGATGGTCCCACAAGGTTATTTGGTTTCTGAAAATATTGTTTTAGCACTCTGTGTTATCAGCGTTGTGTATGCATCGTGTTTAGCTTTGGTTCAAACAGATTTTAAACGCTTGATTGCATATTCATCCATCGCTCACGTAGGACTTATCGCCGCGGGATTAACTTCTTTTAATTTGGAAGGTATAACAGGCGGTGTTGTGCAAATGTTTGCACATGGTATTACTGTGGTTGGTCTATTCTATATAGCTCAAATTATTCAGCAACGCACACAAACAAGCACAATTGGTGCTTTTGGTGGCTTGCGCAACGCGACACCGCATCTTGCAGTATTGTTTTTGATTGTTTTACTCGGTTCCGTCGCTTTACCACTCACCAACGGTTTCGTGGGTGAATTTTTATTGATAAATGGAATTTTTCAAGTCAATCCATGGTTGGCAGGTGTTGCTGGTTTAACCGTAATTCTTGGCGCAGTGTATATGTTGCGCAGTTATCAAACGATGATGCTAGGCAACGCGAATTTATCAACGACGCCCGTTTACGATTTAGATCAGAATGAAACTTTAGTTTTGATAGCTTGTGCGTTTATGATTTTGTTTTTTGGCATATTTCCAAGCCTTCTCACGAACATCATTACGCCCGATGTTGCTGAATTAATGAAATCGTTTCAAGAAGGATTGATACATTAAAATATGGATTAACCTCACAGGTTTTAAAAATCTACGAGGTTTGTTATTTAAATTTTCCAAACCGCGTCATTATAAAGTAGGACATCGGTTAATAGAATAAATTTATGAAAGAATTATTAGCACTCTCACTCACGGGCATCGTTATAATGCTGGCTGATATTTTCAATGCACGTAAACTTTCGTTTCCGATTGCACTGTTAGGATTAGCTACAACTTTAGCAAGCTGCATTTTAGATTGGGGTGTCGGTGAAGATGTGTATCACATGATGAAGCTCGACAATTTTGCGTTGGCATTTACATCCGTGTTATGTGTCGTCGGAGTTATGTGGTTGCTCATGTC
>JAYVVO010000219.1:0-1720 GCA_043786955.1 Saprospiraceae bacterium | reverse complement strand
TTACAGTAATAGAAACAAAAACTATTACGGTTACACGAAAAGAAACGCTAAGTTTTAGTGTTTAGGTTTTAGTATTTAAAATTATGACGATTGGTATTGATAACGTTGGGTATAGTTATTTAGGTCAAACCGTTGTTTCACCTATCACGCTAATAAATGGTTCGGCTACATTAGTTTTGGGTGTACCTTCCGTTATACAAAGCATACTTTTTGCACTCAACACGCCAAAGGGCAGTTTATTTATGCGACCTGAATATGGCTCACGTATTCATTTGCTTTTGTTTCAACCCAACGACGATGTGTTACAAGACTTAGGAAAATTGTATATTCAAGAGTGCATAAGAGAAAACGAAAAACGCGTGGCGTTTGTAGATTCAAAGTTTCAAAGATCGGATAGCAACGCAAGTTTTATAATCACTTACCGCATACTTTCATCAAACGAATTAGGCGTATTGACTTATCCCTTCAATAAATTTTAAAAAATAATGGCAGTAAATAATTGGACAGGATATTTTCAACGGACATACGACCAAATAAAAGGTTCGGTTTTAGCACAATTAAGTGCTGCTGCGCCTGAAATTACCGATCAATCGGCAGGTAATCCGTTAATTCGTGGGATAGAAGTTTGGGCAGGAATTGCGGAGTGGATTCATTACTACATAGATAATAACGCAAAAGAAACTTTCTTAGCAGCAGCGCGCCGTTATCCGTCGGGCGTTGCAGCCGCACGTTTCAATAATTATCGCATACACAACGCATCGCCAGCGAGTGCAGTAATTATTTTTTACATTACAACGGCACAAAGCACTGATATTGTCATTCCTAAAAACACAAAAGTTACAACAGTTGACGGTAATATAGATTTTTACACAACAGCAGATATAACCCTTTTAACAGGTCAAACACGCGTATCAGCAAACGTTATACAATTATCGCCAACGGTTCAAAATATAACGGTTGTAGCCACTGGGCAGGCAGGACAAGCGTTTAAAATAGATAATCAAATTGCAGACGGTTTTGTGAGCGTTGTGGTTAATAATATTAATTGGCGAAGCGTTGATAATTTTATTTTTAGTTCGGGTGCGGATGCTGCGTTCATGCAAAATGTTTCATATAGTGGTGATGCAATAATTATGTTTGGCGACGGTTATCGCGGTGGCGTACCTTCTATTAATCAAAATATTTTAATTAGCTACCAAACAACGCTCGGAACACTTGGCAACGTTAATGCCAATACCATAAATACCATACCAAACGCAATTACTTCATCTGTTTCAATAAGCGTTTTAAACCCTTTAGCAGCTTCGGGTGGTTCAGATATAGAAACGCTTAATTCATTAAAAAGAAACGTGCCTTCCGTTCGCAGGACACAAATGCGCGCCGTTACAAAAACGGATTATAAAGCAATTACCGAAATGGTGGCGGGTGTATCACGCGCTGCAATAGATAATCGGTGTGGAAACGTGATAACGGTTTACATCGTGCCTTCGGGCGGTGGATTTGCAACGCCTACGCTTATTCAGCAAGTAACAAATTTTTTAGACGACAAAAAGGTTCTTGGGCGCAGTATAAATGTAGTCTCAGCAGGTATTGTTCGAATATTATTTGAAATAGTGCTAAAAGTTAAAAATGGTTATTCTAATACCGATGTTTCTAATACGGTTATAGCTAACCTAACAGCGTTTTTATCTTTTGAAAACCAAGAGATAGGTGGAACGGT
>JAYVVO010000218.1:0-5165 GCA_043786955.1 Saprospiraceae bacterium | reverse complement strand
CGTATTTAATAAACACGCCCGTATCGTTCCACTTTTCTTCAAAGTTTTTGCGATCATCTTTAAACATATCGGCGAGTTTCTCAGCTACTTTTTTCGTGATGTACTGCGTAATTTTTTTCACTTCGCGATCGCTTTGTAAATAACTACGCGATACATTCAACGGAATATCTGGCGAATCTATAACACCATGTAACAGTGTTAAAAACTCTGGTAAAATTTCTTTGACATCATCCGTTACAAAAACTTGATTGCTGTAAAGTTGTACTTTATTTTTCTGCACTTCCAGCGCATTGGCAACTTTTGGAAAATACAAAATACCCGTCAAGTTGAATGGATAATCTATATTGAGGTGAATCCAGAAAAGGGGTGGCGTACTGAACGGATATAATTTATTGTAGAAGGCTTTGTAGTCGTCGTCCGTTAAATCTTTTGGCGATTTTTTCCACAACGGATGCGTATCGTTGATGATGTTCGGAACGGTGACGTCATGATCAACTTTAATATCTGGATCGTTCGGGTCAACGGTTGTTTCTGTTTCGTTGCGCGTTCCGAATTGAATTTCTATCGGTAAAAATTTACAATATTTATTGAGTAGCTCCTCAATTTTATTTTCATCTAAATACTCCATTGCATCGGCACTGATATGCAAAACTATATCTGTTCCGCGCGTCGTTTTTTCCGAAGGATCAATTTCGTAATTCGGTGAACCGTCGCAACGCCAAACAATCGCTTCCGCATCGGGTCTGTACGATTTTGAAAATACTTCTACGCGATCGGCAACCATAAAGGCGGAATAAAAGCCCAAACCAAAATGTCCAATAATATTACCGTCTTTATATTTTTCGAGAAACTCCGAAGCACTCGAAAAAGCGACTTCACTCAAATAGCGTTGCGCTTCTTCGGCTGTTAAACCAATACCTTTATCGCTGATGGTTAAAGTTTTTGCTTCAGCATCCACTTTTATTTCAATGTTGGTTGCGCCAATTTCGCCTTGCACTTCGCCGCGTTTGGAAAGTAAAATAAGTTTTGTAGTCGCGTCCACTGCGTTAGAGACCAATTCACGAAGAAAAATTTCTTGGTCGCTGTATAAAAACTTTTTAATGATCGGAAAAATATTTTCCGTCTGTACTGAGATACTACCTTTTGCCATAATTATCTATTTTTTAGAATATTTTTTGAATTTGCCTGACAAAATTGTAAAGTACTTTTTAATTTAAAATTAAAAAGCGCGCTTTGCAAAGCATAGAGTAGATTGCAAACCATATACCATCGCGTTTTTTCTGCCAATCTGTCTTAGCAATAACCTTTCAGCGCACATAAAAAAAGCAACGAATTTTCGGGTCGTTGCTCTTTTAAAATTACACTTATTTTTCGTCTTATCAATTATTCTTGTTTTACCAATCTAATTATTTGCGTCGCGTTGTCAACATCCACTCGAATGAGATACATTCCGTTATTGACGTTGCTTAAATCAATATCGAATGTGCGTTCAGTAACATTTTGCGCAAATTGCGATTGCACCAACTGACCAACCATATTAAACACCGTCACGCGAATAGCACTGGCTTGTTTCAATTTTATATCGAGTGTGCTGTTGCTATTTGTTGGGTTGGGCGCAATAGTGATAGCATCAATTATAGAAGCTGGATCGTTCACGCCGACAAAAGTTTGAACGGTGATGTTGCGAATGTCTGTGCATTTGTTGGCATCAGTAACGGTGACGGTGTAAGTTCCCGACGCTAAAGTGCTAACTGAATCGGTGGTTGCGCCGTTACTCCAATTGAATGTGTAAGGTCCAGTTCCGAGCGTTGGTTTAATTTTAATAGTACCATTCGCGCGGTTAGGATCTGCATTTTTAATCGCGGGTGCAAAACCAAAAGTTGATGGGCAAACGCTGTGATAATTGATGCTATCAATATCGGCAAAATAACCACTGTATGTCTGAATCGGACTCGTTATATTGAATCTGATTTTTATAATTTTACCTGTGAATTTAGCGAGCGATAATTTACGAACATTGTAATTGGCATTCACAACTTGATTTTTAGACGAAACAGTATCTAAAGACGTGAAAATAGTATCACATTCTGTGGCAACGTCAACGCGTAAACCGTCGTTGGCTTGCAAAGCATAAGCTGCGTAAGGCGCGTTATCATTTACAAAACGATAAGTATAAAATAAACTATCATCTGCGCGAACAGGTCCGAATTTACCAGCCGTGAAATCTAAAATATTAGAGAACTGCGCAATTGCTGGATTTGTATCTTTATAAATATCAGCGTAAATAAATCCATTCGATGCGGCGTTACCGTGTCCGTTCGCACCACCTGCACGAATGCCCGCGCGTTTTCCAATCCAATTAGTTGGAACTTTTAAATCGTCAAAATTATAAACAGTGTTAACAGAAATCGGTTTACTAATACCCATTTTAAACGGCAGCGTATCGTTTAAAGAAAAATTATCGCCTGATAGAGAAACCCATGCTAAAAGTTTTTGGTTATCAACGGTTGGCGTAGTTAGTTGACTTTTAAAAGTATAAACAAATGAACCACCTACTGCAATCGGCGTTGTATCGAGTTGTTCAATCACTGATGCGCCGTTTTCTAATTTGTAACCAAGGCTGAATTTACCCGTTGCCGATGTACCTAAATTTGTGACACGTAAAGAGACGCGGCACGTATTCATGTAATCGAGACCAACACTATCTGCAGCGAAATCTATGGCAGCTGGTGCAGAAATCAAGAAATTATCAATCGCCACGCCACTGTATTCACTCGCAGCAGGCACGGTTGTAGCATCGCTCTGAAAAATAAATCGGAAGCGGCAACTAGGCTTTCCAGCAAAACCTGTTAAAATCGTTTGCGCGTTGCGCCAACCTAAACGATTTGTTCCTGCCCAAAATTCGTTCGTCGTGCGCGAAATAGTATCATTATACCAATTTATACTTTTAGCATTTCTTAAGACGCGCGACCACGTCTTACCGCCATCCGTGCTGGCTTCGAGCCAAGTACCATCAAAATGGGGTTCAGTATAAAAACTAATAGCAAAATTTAAACGCGGGTCAGTCGTTAAACCCGAAAAATCGTAACACGGCGAAAGAATGTAACTTGTATCGCGATCGCGATAACTTGTATCAACGCAGTTAGTCCAACATTTTTTACCCGATGCCGCATTGGTTATAAATTTATAGTTCGGCGTAGCCCAAGCCCAAGTACTCTTGCTATTTGCTGCCGAATCAACAACTGCCCAAGTATCTTTGCCGCCTTCAAAATTTTGCGCATCTGGATATTTTGTGACAACGCGCGGTCGAGTTACGGAAAGTTTAAAAGTATCGTTGGCTTTGTTTAAATCACCTGGAAGTTCCGTCCAAGCGGCGAGCATATATTCGCCCGGTTGTGAAAAATCGTAGGTTGCTTTAAAAGTGAAAGGCACTATACTGTCTTTACTCAAATTGCCTGTAAAGTTTCCGTCAATTGGATAATTTATTGAAATGGGCGTGCCATTGACGCTGTATTTTATCGGTATCAGAATTTGTGGCGCACCGCCATAATTTTTCAGCATTATTTTAACGCTATCAATGTTTAAATCGCAACGATTAATAGGCGCAAATATTTTTGAAACACCTACATTGTTCGCGGTGTCGGTTCTGAAAATAAGCGGTGCAGACCAAGTGCTTGTATCGCTACCGCACAGTGTTTTGACAAAAACTTTATAATTTGTCAATTCCTTCAAACCTTGAAGAATAAAAAAAGTATCTTGCGTAATGTAAACATTTTTAGAAAGACCTAACGTAAATGGCACTGAATCCCATTCTACGCGGTAAGAAAGTTTTGCGCCCACTAAAGCGGGTTGCCACGAAATTGTTGTTGTTAAAGCACGAACGCTCACAACTACTGGGTTGATTGGCAAACCACATGAAATACATTTTGTTAAGCCCGAAAAAACTTTTCCTTGTTTCGGTATCGGTCCATCGCTGAAAAGCACATCACCCGCATTATTGATGAGGCTATATTTTATCTCATCCTGCGAACCTGCGCCTGCGTCATCGTAACGTACAAAAAGTGAATCACCTGCACGCACGCGAATATTAAAAATATGTACGCTATCGCTCGCAAGTCCCAATAAGCCGTCGTGTGTGTAGGCTACTTCCGCTTTATTGCCTAATTTAATATACACCTGCGAACCATTCCAGCCGATACCAAACTTGTCGAAAACACGCAATTTAAATGTACAACTATCTTGCGCTCGTAGAATATTTAAACTGAGACAGCACAAAACAAAAGCAAATATTGGAACAGTTTTATTATAAAAAAAAGAACTTATCTGGAGCATTTTTGAAATATTTTTAAAAAATTGTCGGTATTATTAAAAAATTATGAAATTGTTAAACCTATACTTTAAATAAACCGTTAAAAAGTATTATACTATTGTTGAGAGCTGCCTAATAATTATTTGAATCTAAATTAAAACCGCAGAACTATTGAGATTTTACGTTAGCACAACTTAAAAAAAATAGAAAATTAATTTTTCAACCCACGTTAGTAATGATAATTAAAACTTTATTTTATAAAATTTGTTACAAAGTTCCCTGTTTTAATGAGACTATTAGCGTAATTGTGCAACAAATTAAAGTCACAAATAACACTCACGCAAACAAAAAATTAATATTTTAGTAGATACATTGACTAAGCAAGTTCAAATTATACTGTGGCAATATATTCAATTCGCGATTTAGAAAAACTTTCTGGGATTAAAGCCCACACTATTCGCATTTGGGAGCAGCGATATAGCCTCATTCAACCCAAACGCACGCAGTCGAATATACGGTATTACGACGACGAAAACTTGCGTTTACTGCTTAATATTGCGCTGCTGAACAAAAATGGAATGAAAATTTCCAATATCGCTAATCTTTCACACGATGAAATTTGTAAAAGTGTGTCTTCCGTTAGCGATATTATGGTTGAACAAGACAACCAACTCGACGCGTTGACAATCGCCATGATTTCGATGGATGAATTTAAATTCGACCGAATCATCAGTACGAGTGTTCAACAGATGGGTTTTGAACGCACCATGCTTGAGGTTGTTTATCCGTTTTTAGAACGATTAACCTTACTTTGGATTACGGGTTCACTCAACACCGTTCACGAACATTTTATGTC
>JAYVVO010000217.1:0-1728 GCA_043786955.1 Saprospiraceae bacterium | reverse complement strand
GCGCTTACATGCGGGATGCGCAACTTCTGATTTTAGATGAACCAACTGCTGCTTTAGATGCGCGGGCTGAACACGATGTTTTTGTTCGATTCAGTGAATTGACGAAAGGTAAAATGGCAGTTTTAATTTCGCACCGATTTTCAACGGCACGCATGGCGGATAAAATTTTGGTGCTTGAAAACGGAACACTTTTAGAATACGGAACGCATGAATCGCTCCTCGATTTGGATGGAAAATACGCTGAGTTGTTTAATTTGCAAGCCGCAGGTTATGTTTAAAATTCTTAAAAAAAAAGTTTTTAAATAGTTTAACCTATAAGATTTTCCAAATCTATCTATTTATAAAGATTGTCATTTTTAAATAGAATTGAGTTGCGCTGCACCTCTTTGAATACTTTTTACTGTTTTTTATAAAGGTTTAGGCGCGCTGCGCCTCTGTAACGAAAGACGAAGCACGCCTAAACCTTTGTAGAATACAAATTAAACACAAAATTTAGGTGCAGAGCACCTAAACATAAATTTTTTACTTCTTTAAATCGCTAAATTTTTTTAACCTAAAGTTAAATGATGTTGACTTGAAAAGTTTAAACTCCATTAACGCATCGCAGCAAAGTTTTTTGCTAAAACGTTGAGTTTTTCATCTGTCATTTCTTGTGAAGTAATAACCGTCCGATACTTAAATGTGATAGTTTCATTCTTTTGGAGGTGTACATTTTTTTCTTCTTTACCGTTTGAAAATATTTTTGCACCTAACGGATTAGCAGCAAATAAACCGTAACCGCGCGCATGCCAATACGTGGGATATCCGAAATTCAATGGATGATCAATTATTGCGATTGAAATTTTTTCTGTACCGATTTGACCGCGTAAATTCATCCATTTACCGCGCGTACTCCAAACTTTCTCGCCTTCAATACCCTCAGAACTTTTATAATTTCCAGTCACGTTTGTATTATCTAAAACAGGTGTTTTTGTGGCAACGCCATTCGCTTCGAAATAAATTTCTGGTTTAGTGGAAGGATGTTCTAATTCGCGCGCAACACGAAGTGCAAAAAAACCATCCTTAGCATCTTTAAAAACGACATTTCGCAGTGCTTTTAGAGTTGTAATCCTGTCAATAATTCTCTGGTTCCCCTCGCCCGAGAAGATATAGGTCGTCGTCTCTTCTATCGTTGATTCGCCTTTGCCGTCATTACTCACCCAAACAGCAGAAACTTTTAGACTACCTTTTTTATTTCCAGATTTTATTTCTGTAATGCCTGTATGTCGTATCAGTCCATATTTATCCCGTCGCGCGGCGGAATCAATCGCTGTTGAATTATTCCAATAATCAAATCCATTTACATTTTCAAAATTAAGCCACATTCCGACGTGGTGCGGATGATCTGTACGATCGCCGGCGCGTGGCAAAAGTGGAAAACCACGCGTAATGAGTGTTCCTTTCGCCGTTCTAATAGGGAATAGAACGGGTTTTTTTAGCAAATCCTCACTCGGATAAATATAGCTCGTAAAATCTTTTCCGTCAATCGCAACATCAACGCGTTGCGCTGCAACATTATTTGTGAGCTTAAAGCGTTGCGAAAAGAGATACGAGGAGCAGAGAATAAAAAAAACAGTAAAAAAAATTGGTTTTATCATAAAATTATGTTTTCATTTATTATCTGTATTCCATCGTTTGTAAAGCAGCATATTGCATTTCGTAAAGCTCACGGTAGCGTCCGCCTTCAAT
>JAYVVO010000216.1:0-1729 GCA_043786955.1 Saprospiraceae bacterium | reverse complement strand
TGGGTTCGGTATTATTATTGTGGCATTCTTTATTTGTAACAATATATTCACATATCTTGTGATAAAAAAAGCTATTCGATTTGAGCAGCTTTTTTATAATTGGAATAATGGAACAAAGAGATTTATGCTAAGTAAACTGAATTAATCATTTTGTGTAATTTTCTTTTGATTTTCGAGCCGATAGAATTTTGTTTTCTGTAAGCTGCTTTAATTTTTTGCCTGTTGTGTTCATGTACTATAACCTTGCAAGAAGCTACGCTTATTTTTCTGTAAGATACTTTAAATTTTATATCGAACTGTGCATTTTCAGAATTAGCGTCTTCAATATGTTGAGATAAATTAATTCCTGGGTATAGTGATAACATTTTATAAAGTATAGCTGTTGCGTGCATACATACAGCCCAAGAGTTTTTAACACCGTTCGCGGTGTCTTCTAAAAGTTTATGCCAATCATACGTATTACCTACATTTAAGTCAATATCAAAGAAAATATAATTACCAATTGCTTCTGTTGAATTAATTTTGTTTAATAATTCTTGAGCGTCAAAATTAATTAAATCCCAAGAGCGTTTCCATATACCAAAACCCCAGCAATCTGCAATTTCGGAAAAGAAAGTTTCACCTACGGTATTATCAAAAAAGTTTAGAGATGACAGTGAAAATACATTTTTGTTATTTTTGTAAAAATTTAAGCCGTCGTTCATGTACTGCAAGAAATATGGTGAAGTTATTATGTCATCCTCAAGTACGATACACGCTTCAGCACTATTTAGTACCTGCGTTATTCCTTTTGTGATATTGCCAAATAATCCAAAGTTGTGCGATCTTTGGTGTATTGTTAATGATTTAAATTTTTTAGCGTAGCTGTTAATTAAGCTATGCAATTCTTGTGTTTTAATTAGGTTTTTAATTTTAGGCACGTCAAGGAAAATGATTAAATCGGATTCCTTAGCTAAAGTGTTATTTGCGAGTGCTAATAAAACTCTGCCTGTTAAATCGTGTTTATTGTAAGCAAAAAGAACGATTGGATAATTTGCCATAATTTTAGTAACAATTAGTTTTTAAATTTAAATATTTTTTTACTATGTATCTTGTGAAAAAAATGCGCCTTTTTCGACGCATTTAACAATTAAACTTAAACTGAACATTAATCGTGGTACGCTAAGGATTTTAAATCAAATTTGTTAAATATTTCGCTTAGGTAGCCTATCCGATAGGTTATGCGATTACCGCCTTTTTCATCGGATTGTTTTGCTGAATACTCGCGGTTTAAAAGATAATCCGCATATTCTTTTGTTATGCAATAATTTTCAACAAGATAAAGCAGGGTGTTACATAATTCGGCAATATTCAATTTTTGTAATTCTATTGCATCGGGTGTTAGCGTATTGCGTTTTTCTTTATCGCGGTTTAACCAATTTCGCAATGCAGAATTAAGATTGTCGGCGTTACGTTTGTATCTCAAAAATGCGTTTGGATTTGAAAAAAAAGCACTCGGTTGTAGTTTCCAAACTTTTTCTTTTTCTTCATCAATTAAAATAGAATCAACCACACTTGAATCAGTATCATTCCCAACAGCAAAAGGAATAATGCGTTTAATATTCGGTGTCGCTGCCGTTGTTTCATTCGATGTTTCAATTTCGGACTGTAATATTTCGGGTTCGACGTTTGCGTTTCGCTCGACCACGTTTTTTTTTTCGGGTGTCATAGCACTCCGCAATTCAAGCAA
>JAYVVO010000215.1:0-5198 GCA_043786955.1 Saprospiraceae bacterium | reverse complement strand
TTGAGTTTATCAACAACTTTAGTAATTAAAGTAGGTCGGTCAATCATCCCTTCTTGAATGAAAATACTTTTTGTCTGGCGCAAACTTTCTGGGATGAGTAAATCGGTAGGAAAAAAAACCAAATCGTAATTATATTTTTCTGCGCGATAATCAATTTGTAAGTTTTTGTCGCGCATATATTTTTCACTTTGCGCTCTGAAGGCGCCTGCTAAAACGGTAGCGTCAAGAAAGCCATTGTCGAGACACCAATTTTCTAATTTTCCTTCAACAAATAACTGACTGAACCAACAATCGTAATCCCTTTCGAGTTGCTTAAAAATTTCATACATCTGCGAAGTTTGATTCAGTGAACCTGCCAGAAATAAGATTCTTTTTTTCATAGTTACTCAAAACTTTTTTTAAAGATTTTTTATTTGATTACTTTAAGACAAAATTAAGCACAGTCTATCATTATTAAAACACTTACAAAGGAAAATTACAATTTTGTGACTTAGAAATCAATTTTTACGCGCGCTCTAATGCCGCCACTGGGTGCATTCGGATTATTTAGGTAACTTAATCTCCAGATATAATCAACACGCAAGAATTTTAAAATATTGGTAACGCCAACACCTGCTTCCATATACGGACCAGCATTTAATGAATAAGAAAGCGGAACACCTTTAGCGTCTGTCGGAAATAAAATTTGTCCGTTCTGTCTCGAAGGATTATTTGCAGCATCCAATCCACCCCAAATTCCTTTAAAAGTAAATGCTTCGCGCCATTTTAATCTTTTCAAAAGCGGTACGCGATTAAATAAAAACCCACCCATATTGTAGTACACATTCACCGAAGCGTACTTATCGCTGATAAATTCCATGAAATTCATCAAATTATATGATTCCATTTGGTAAGAATACGTTTGGTTTGCTCGGTGAATTGTCAACAATGGATACGGCAACGTACCAAAAGTTCTACCACCTTCAACAATCACATCCGCAAAACCGATGAGCGGAAACCAAAAAACGCGCTCAACAGAAGCATCAACTTTATTATAATCGTATTGGCTGTTCAAAATACCAGAAAATCCTTTCGCATATTTTAAAGTAAAAATGGGAAATTTTGTCAGAATCGGTGTTCTGTAATTCGCACCTTGATAAAATTTATCGTGCGGTGCATAACGCAGCGTTAAATCAACTTCACTTGTTGTGATTGATGGCGTAGAGAGTAATTGGTCTGCTTGATTATAATAAACAAAATCTTGTACGCCTGTCGGATTATCGGTGCTGATAGGATTTATTTTCAATCCGCCACCAGGTTCGTAAACAACATTTTTAGCACCGAGGGTATAAGAAAAACCATTCCGATTTTCATTCTTGTATTCAAAACCTACATCTTTAATGTAAAAAATCTTATCGTTTATGCCGCGCTTTACAGAAAGTAAAATATTGTCCTCCGAAATGTAGGAAAGACCAAGTCCTGGCGTTTTTGTATCGTAATTATAATATAACTTGAGTTGATTGAGCGGAAAACGCAAGATTTTATTTTGGCTGAAATTAATGCGTACATCAGTAACGTACTTAAATTTTTGATCTTTTGTACCATAAGAACCGATAGCTTCTAAAAGCACAGTGTTACTAAAATTCGGCGAAGTTCTGCCGCCAAAGCGCAAGCGCGTTCCTTCAACGTCATTAAAACTGATAAAAGTTGTCGTTGGTCCCATATCGAAGTTGCCGATAGGAATATAACCATCAAACAAAAATTTAAAGAGACCCGTTACAATTCTAAATCCTGTATTTTTATTCAATTGCGCCATGGTGCCATAAATACCACCTTCAGATTTTGTGAGCGAGTCAATCCTGTTTTTTTGCCAAAACTCTTCTCCCCTCTCGTAATATTTATCGTTGTGCGCTTCAAATTCATCAGCTTTGAAAATCGAATCTTTTATTGGCTTATTGATGCTATAATCAGCGTACATCGTCGTCTTTTTGCCTTGCACGGTTCGCGCACTGTCTTTACCGTTGAACGAAAAATCCATCGAAATAGAATCTTTAGAAATAATGAGTGCTTTACCGTTCGTGGCGGTTTCTAAAAAATCGTACTCCTGCGAGATATACATATCGTGCAACCAGTTCAAGTTTATTTCTTTCGGGAAACCCATTTCAACTTTACGCACAGCATACGTAGAATCCTTAGCTATCCACAATTTTCCTTGAAATGAAATATCGCTCTTATTGCGCGGTCCGAAATACATCGTTATGCACGAATCGTTTTTTAATTTAACGGTATCAAGGATATAAAAGCGGTAAAAATCTGGCGCCAAATCATTCAACGGACTCATAAAACTATTTGTCACTAATAAAATCGAAGGATCATAAATATCAACTTCTTGGTACATATTGTCTATGTAATTAGAAGCGCCATCTTTATCAATCACGTTGAAATCAGAATGTTTTTCGGCTAATTTAAATTCCTTTAAACTTTTAGGAGTTTTTCTATAAAATACATCCGATACGATTTCGCGCAGATAAATTGGCACTAATACTTTATTAGTTATTTTGTTTGTGTCAACGTTATTGAACATGAATTTCAGATTGCGCCACAAAAAATTATTGCGCATCTTGTCTGTGACGTTATTGATACCAAATTCTACTTTTTCGTACTTTTTATAGGAGTAATAATCAAGACCAGATTTATGGTTTTGCTCTTTGTGTGCAATAACGCGTCTGATGAGTTCAACAGCAGGATTTCCTTTGTTTTTATATTTTTCGACTTTAACAACAACTTCTTTGAGTTCTGTATTTCCTTCAACAAGGTTGATAGTTAGATTATTATATTCACCAAAAACTATTTTTATAGTTTGTGTACCATAGCCAACGAAAGTCACTTTCAGTCGTTCGTTTTTAATACGGGTTTGATAATTAAAATTACCAAAATCGTCGGTAATTGTACCGGCACTTGTTCCTTCCAAAACCAAATTAACACCAGGTAATCCTTCACCCGTTTTTGAATCAACAACTTTACCGCTTAAAGTTGTTAAGCCGCGTTGAGCGGAAAGTGTTTGAGTAACACAAAATGAAAAGAGTGTAAAAGCTATTAACCTAAAGTAAGAATTATTCATTGATGAGTATAGAATGCAATTCTGAATGTGATAGTTGGCTTATTGCAACACAATTTAAACGAAATAGAAGTAAGAATATTTTTATTTTTCGGAAGGTTTACAGATATTAAAAAAAACAAAAAACGATAACTATTTGCTTTGAGACAAATAATTATCGTTTTTTACTTGAATACTTATATTTTATTTCTTCGTAAGCACAGTATCAAAAACATGATCCCAAATTGGGCTGCTTACACCAAATCCTTTTTCTGGATCAGCGAAATGATGTCTCATGTGATTTTCTTTCATCTTCTGCCAATAACTACCTTTTATGTTATAGTGGTGTAGAGCGTAGTGCATCATGTCGTAAAGCACATAACCCGTAATGTAACCGCAAAAAAACGGATACGCATTCGGCAAACCTAAAACCATTTTGTACGCCAAAAAATGCAAGTACGTGAGAGGCAATCCTAAAATAGGTGCAAAAACCAAACGCGCTTTGTCATTCGGGAAATCGTGGTGCACACCGTGATAAATAAAATGTAAACGTTCGCCGATTTTACCGGGTGGTGTCCAATGGAAAAAAAAGCGGTGTAAAAAATATTCCGAGAAAGTCCAGAATAAAAATCCTGCAACAACAAATTCTAAAGATAAAACACTTATTCCAACTTGGTATAAAGCAAAGGCACCTAAGGGCAGATATATAAGTGGAATTAAATAAAAAGGCGTACGCGATAAAACTTCAATCCATTTAGATTTAAACATCTGTACCGGTTCAGGCGATGTAGAAACATACAACCTTTGCCCTACCTTTGTACCGTGTATATCTTTGGTCGTTCTATTTAATTGAGCTTCCATGAAAAAATTATTTAAATGTTCGAATATTTTGTAAGTAACGCAAAGATAAAATTATAATTTTAATACTTCGTTAGAACTAAAAAATTTTACAATTCTATGATAAACCGTATATTGGAGCTTTTAAATTATCACAAAGATAATTTTAAAAACTAAAAATTTAACTAATCAACTTATAAAACGCGAAAATTCGCTAATCGTCACAAAAAAAGCATTAATGAACAATATCTTAGAAATTATAAAACTTCAGAAAGACATTATCTTTCAAGGTGGCGGTATAAAAAAATTAGAAAAAGAACGTGCTGCTGGAAAAATGACTGCGCGCGAACGCGTCAGCTATCTATTAGATATAGATACGCAATTTTTGGAAGTAGGGACTTTTGCTGGTTTTGGAATGTATGTCGCAGAAGGTGGTTGCGCAGCAGGCGGCGTGATTGTTGTCATAGGTTATGTTCAAAAGCGTCTGTGTATAGTGGTAGCTAACGATGCAACTGTTAAAGCGGGTGCTTGGTTTCCGATAACGGGTAAAAAGAATTTGCGCGCACAAGAAATCTCAATCGAAAACCGTTTACCGATAATTTATTTAGTTGATTCGGCAGGTGTATATCTGCCGATGCAAGATGAAATTTTTCCAGATAAAGAACATTTTGGAAGAATTTTCAGAAACAATGCCAAGATGAGCGCGATGGGCATTCCGCAAATTGCAGCTATTATGGGAAGCTGCGTAGCAGGTGGTGCGTATTTACCGATCATGAGCGATGAAGCGTTGATCGTAGAAAATCAAGGTTCTGTTTTTTTAGCTGGACCCGCTTTGGTGAAAGCTGCAGTTGGTGAAATTACAGATAAAGAAACGCTCGGCGGTGCTAAAACACATTCTGAAATTTCGGGCGTAACGGATTACATGGTGCCGAATGATACCGTTTGTTTAGACACCGTTAAAAAATTGGTCGCGCAATCGGGTCATGAACCTAAAACTCAATTTGATAGAATACCTACCGCATCTCCGCAATTAGATGAAAAAGAAATTCTCGATATTTTCCCTTTCGAGAATTCTTCAAAACCTTACGACACGCTCGAAATTTTAAAACGACTCGTTGATAATTCAGAACTTTTAGAATATAAGGAAAATTTTGGTAAAACTATAATCTGTGCGTACGCTCGCATTGATGGCTGGTCAGTTGGTATTATTGCTAATCAGCGCAAGGTTGTAAAATCGGGTAAGGGGGAAATGCAATTTGGCGGTGTTATTTATTCCGATTCGGCG
>JAYVVO010000214.1:0-1734 GCA_043786955.1 Saprospiraceae bacterium | reverse complement strand
GGAAGATTTTTTAAATTATAATGCCATTCGTGCGCACCGAGTTGTGTTCTTTGATTGTGAATTAAAACAGTCGTTGCTTTTTGAGAAGCATCGAAAATTGTCAGGTTTACAATTGATTCAGCTTCTAAATTATAATTTATAATAACTTCTGAATCGGCAGGATTAGGATAAATACTCAATATATTTTGGTTATTCTGCGGTTGAACTACTGAAACATTAGTGCTAAAAAATTGCGGGACGCCCGAGAGTTGAATAAATTTACTATCTACGGTTTGCGATCTTAACGTTTGCGCATAATCCCAATCATATCGTTTCAGCGATTTCAGATGTAGTAAATCTGAAAAACTAAATTCTGCTTGTGCAAATTCAGATTGATCAATACTCGTCGTAGCCCAAAGCGCATAAATAATTTCTTGCGATTTATAACTTTTAAACGCTAAACAAACGACGTTGGAATTCGGATTTATTTTTACTTTGCGCGTTTCTGTCGCGTCGTAGTTAAATCCTTTTAAAATCTTTGCGGTAGTCTGATAACCCAAACCCGCTAAAGTGAAAAGCGTTTTATTTTCGGGTGTGTAATAAATAGGATGATACAAACCCATTTTGTCAAATTCACTCGATGCCTCACTATCCGATTTAAGTTCACTTAAACTATACACGTGAAATTGCAAAATACCTTGTTCTTGACAGCGCAGCAATGCTTTCATAATAAAATTTCGCTGCACTTCTAAACCGCCCATGTATTCGCCTTTGGCAATAGCAGGAATATTACACTCAGTAATTATAAAATGTTTTTTAGGCATTTTAATGTCGTTGTAACCGTAATTATTTAAAACATTTTCAAAGTTTAATTTTTTCTGAATGACGCCTTGCACTGCGCGATCGGAATGTCGAAAATATTCAAAACCTACAATTTTATTGCTCCAGGCGCGCACGGAATTATCTATGTGCGGATAAGAATGATAACTCAACACATCGAAGTAAGCACCACCGCGATTCGGATATTCTTTTGTGATTGAACCATCTTTCGGATTATCGGTTTGTCGTAACAAAACGTCTAAAAAACTCGGATAACCAATTCCGCCAACGCAAACTAAACCATCGGGATCAATATTTTTAATGACTTCATAACTGATCCGCAACATTCGGATATAACTCTGCACAGGTGCGTGCAAACTATAATCGCAGGGGTCGGGATTTGTATTCCACCATGAACCAGCCACACCCGCAGGTAATTCCGATTTTACTGTGAAAGAATAATCAGGTTCATTCCAAATTTCGTAAAAGCGCACTTGGTTTTTATATCGCGACGCGACTTTATACACATAGTTGGCGTAATAATTTTTTTCATTTATCACGACACCCGAATCACTATTTTTCCAAATGGGTTCGTATAAATTTGCAAAAAGTGTAGAGGACTCTTTTCCGCAATAAATAGTTTTTTCTTTGTGCGCATCGGAAGGATAACCGAGAAATAAAACATTTTCGGTCATGCCTAAAGCGGCATAATGTTTGAACGCATCCAAGCGAATGTCGTAACCCCACTCTTCTAAAAAAGATTCAATTAGCGCGGGGCGCATCGCATCAGCACCAGCTTTTGCGGCAATGTTTGCTAATTCGAAATCGGTATAAGGCGGATAAACCCCCATATTCGTACCGTATCGAAACGGCGAATAATTTTTAGGTACGTATTCATTCGCAGTCCTGAACTGCGTGGGTGTTTGAAATTGCGCA
>JAYVVO010000213.1:0-5211 GCA_043786955.1 Saprospiraceae bacterium | reverse complement strand
GCTGCACTTCCTGCAGCAAGAATAGCTTGATCTCCTGACGTGAATCCGCGATAAATATCGAAATTTACTCCTGCACGGAATCCACCCGTGTAAGGTTTAATGCCGTCATTAGCAGTAAAATTTATTTGAGAATGTACGGCGTTTGCGAGCGTAAATATAAAAAATACGGCGCAAAAATGCTTTGCATCGAATATAAGTTTGGTCATAGAAATGTTCAAGTTCTGTCCGTAATTAAGTCTGTGAGCTAAGTGGGGGAAGCTCAAAGTTATAAACTAAAAGCTCATAGCTCAATGATGCAAAGTTAAGGGCAAAACTATGACAATTAATATAACGCGGGTTTGGTATTTAGTTTTTGCATTTTTTACGATATAAGTTTGTTAGGCGCGACGTATTTCATCTTGCTTTTCTTAAATAATTTAGCTTGCAACATTTTCCTTAGCAATCCCTGAAAGGGAAATAATTATTAATTTTCGATCAAAAAGATTTTCTTTATCTAAAAGAAAATTGAAAACCTGCATCTTTGCAAAAAAAATAAATGCTACGCTTAAAAATTACTTTTTTACTTTGTCTTTCGTTTTTGTGTTTTGTAGCAACCGCGCAAAAAACAATTCTTTCTGGACCGATGCTCGGTTATGTTGAACACCGCGAAGCACTGATTTGGTACGAAGTTAGAACGGATATCGCAAATTCTTTTTCAGTAAGATTTAAGAAAAAAAATGGAAATGATACTTTGCGCGTAGCCAGACAAATTGAATACGCAGCGCATGGCACGAATGCAGAAACGGCAACCATAAAATTTATTTGCGATAATTTGGAATTCGGCACTACCTACGAATATAGTTTTTATGTTGATGAAGAATTACAAGCTACACCTTACGTCACGCAATTTAAAACTAAAGAGCTTTGGGAATGGCGCAAACCCGCTCCTGATTTTAATTTTTTGATGGGTTCATGTTTTTACATGAATGATACACCTTACGATAGACCTGGCAAACCTTACGGACAAGACCCACACATTTTAGAAACGATGGGTAATACGCAGAGCGATTTAATGTTGTGGCTCGGTGATAATTTATACTATCGCGAAGCGGATTACAGTACGGAATCGGGCATGGAATATCGGTACGGATTTAATTTCAGATTGCCAGAATTTCAAAAACTGCGCGCCACGCGTGCCAACTACGCTATTTGGGATGATCATGATTATGGTCCGGACGATTCGGAAGGAACGTTTGAACTGAAAGAAAAATCGCTGGAACTTTTTAAAAATTATTGGGGAAATAAAACTTACGGTCAGCAAGAACACGCGGGTGTGTATCATAAATTTAAATGGAGCGATTGCGAATTTTTTATGCTCGATGATAGATATAACCGAACACCTAAACAATTGCGCGATAGTGTTGACGGCAAACCCAATGCTGATAAAATTATTTTTGGAGAAGCACAAATGCAATGGTTGAAAAATAGTTTGGCGGTTTCGACGGCAACTTTTAAATTTATTGTCACAGGTGGACAAGCATTGAATGCGCTCGGCACAGAAGAAACGCTTTTGCATTATCCGATTGAATGCAACGATTTAATAAATTTTGTTGCGAATCAAAAAATAAGTGGTCTCGTTTTTTTAACTGGCGATAGGCATTTTACAGAAATGATAACTTATAAACCCCGCGCAGATTTTTACGCTATTCCAGAATACACGAGTTCAGCCGTAACGGCAGGTAGTTCTAAACCGTCAAAGGCTGAGGTTAATAATCCGCAGCGGGTTGAAGGTTCTTTATTTTTAGGAAATAATTTTGGGCGACTTTCCGTATCGGGAACGCCTAAAAACAGAACTCTGATTATTGAAACCTTAGATGCCAAAGGTGACGTTAAATGGAAAAAAGAAATTAGTCAGAATGAATTAGTTCCAACACGGTAAATTTAAAAAGTAGTAGCAAGCCAATGAATGTTTCACTTTTTGGATTCAATTTCAAATTGCTTATGAAGGCGTCGCACTTCAGTTTTATAGCTGAATGCCGCTTTAAAAAATTTGTCGTTGGGTTGATGAATTTTGCTCATAGTATGTTTGAATGTTTAAATTATAATCCTACAATTCATAAATTGCAGCTTCATAAGGGCGTAGTTGTTTAGCATCTTTGTTCGCTGTGCCATAATTATTGAGCTTTAAAGTTGCTTTTCTTAAATCTAATTTTGAATTAAAAGTATCAATTGTGATTTTAAAATTGAGCAGTACTAAAAAAGATTTACCATTCATTGTGCGTATGTAGGCATAAATATTCGGATTCTGTCTATCCAAAATTTCATAAGCACCGTAAACAAATGCAGGCGTGCTTTTACGCAATTGTACCATTTTTCTAAAATAATTTAAACAACTATTCGCATCATTTTCTTGCGCAGCTGCATTAATATTTTTATAATTTTGGTTTATGTCGAGCCAAGGTTTTGAACTTGAAAATCCCGCAAAATTAGAATTATCCCATTGCATGGGTGTTCTGCTATTATCGCGACAACTAAATTGGACATCACGCATAAACTTTTGCATATCGCCACCAATGTTTAATTGACGCTGCATTCTCGATAGCGGTATGAGTGGTAAGCTGCGAGCTTTCAATTACGAGGGGGGCTCATAACTTATAGCCAAAAAATTAATGGTCATACGTTATAATTCGCGTTATTTTCCATTCCCCATTTTTATTTTCCCAAATATGCACAAATTTAAATGTGCCGCAAATTAATTTTCCATTTTCTATATGACAAAAAGTATGCTTACCTGTTTCAATAGCACCATAATTTTTTATCGGGTAAATTTCTAAGCTACCTTTTATAAGTTCCCGTTTAAGAATATAATTTTGTTTAAAAAGCCCAGAGAATGCTTCGACGGTTTGAGAATAATCGCGAACACCGATATTATCTTGATAAATTTCAATTTTTTCGTCGAAAAAAGTTTTAAGTTTTTCTAAATTCCTACTATTAAATGCTTCAAACAAAATGCTATCCCTTTGGCTAATGGTAAGAAAAAGTTCTTTAGAAATAGGTTTATAAGACGATTCATGAATCATTTTAATTTTTTCGGAACTGGTACAACTTAAGAAAGTTAAAGTAACTGCTGACACAATAACCCTTGCTGCAAGATTTATCATCATAAAATTTAATTTTATTGCAAATTCCTGTTTTTCAAAAATATATTTTTATTTTTTCGACAAAACAAGTATTTTATTCTATTAGAGTAATTTTATTCCCCAACTAAAATTTTTGATTTAAAACTATTTCATTCTTTTTACTCAAAAAAATTGAAGTTTTTAGTTAAAATTTTCTTAAAATCAGATTAGGTATTATTTTTGCCTTACGAAAGAAAACTTCATCTACAATGCTACGAGAAATAGTACCCGTTAAAGCACCTAAAACAACATTACTGAGTACAGATTTGCGAGAACTTAAAGATACTAAAACTTTTTACCGCGCTGCTTGCAACGAAGGCTTACCTGTGTCAAATTATTTGCAGCCTTGGTGGCTCGATGTGGTTTGTGGTGGTGAAAATAATTGGGATGTTTGTTTATGTACCAAATCGGATGACACGATTGAAGGTGTTTTAGTTTACTTTAAAACAAAACTTAAAGGTTTAGTGTCTGCTATTATAATGCCGCCGTTAACACCGAATTGTGGTGTGTATTTTTATATTCAAGATGCTGAAAAACTTAAACGGCATTCATTACTTACGGCTAAAAAAAGAATTTTAGATACGCTGATTTCTCAATTACCTTCTGTAAGAATTTATGCGCAAAACTTTCATCATACCCTAACTGATTGGCAGCCTTTTTTTTGGAAAGATTTTAAAAGTACTGTGCATTATACTTATTTTTTGGAAAATATTTTTGACAAGAATAATATTTTCAATAATTTTAAAGGAAGCGTGAGAACGGCGATTGGCAAAGCTCAAAAAAATATTGAAATTCACGAATGTGAGGAAACAGAAGTTTTTTATGCACTGTGTGAGAAAAGTTTTATTCGCAATAGCGAAAAAATACCATTAACTTTAAGTTTATTTGAAAAGTTGGATGCTCAATTAGCTATACGTTTTAAACGGCGCATGTATGTCGCTTACGACAAAAATGGACACAACCATGCAGCAATTTACATTGTTTACGATGTTGATTCTGCGCATTATTTACTTGGCGGTTCTGATCCTGAATTACGCAATAGCGGTGCAGTACCTTTGGTTTTGTGGCACGCCATCCAAGAAGCGGGAAAAGCAGGTAAATCTGTTTTTGATTTTGAAGGCAGTATGATTGAAAACGTCGAATTTGCTTTTCGTAATTTTGGTGCGCAACAAAAACCATTCTTTCGAATCACTAAAACAAAAACTAATTTTATGGAGGCACTTTCTCAGTTTTTTCCGAACTATCGCTGAAAGAAATTAAGTAAAAAAGCGTTTAACTTCCTTACATTGTCGTGGGCTCTACTTTTTTAGAATAACCAAATTGTGTACTAATACCAATGTGTTGTATACTTCCAGAAGTAGATTGCAATGATGTAGCGTAGTCGAAGTGAAAACCACCCAAACGAAAACCTACACCCAATGACAAACCACCAAAACTTCGGATATTATTTAAGACCAGTTCTTGTTTGGTGCGATAATTATAACCCGCGCGAATCAAAAAGTTATCCTGCGCGCCAAAATTAATTTCTGCTCCAAATTTGAGATGTCTAAAAACATTATCTACCGCATTACCAAAAGGTGTTGGCGTGTTTTGTTGGGTGTTATCGAGTGAATTAGATATTACATCATAAGGATTTGAATAACTAAGCGACCAACGTGTTAGTTCATCGGCGGCAAGAGAAAAACGCAAAGGCGATTTTCCTAATCGTTTCGATAAACCAATTTGAACATCAATGGGGAGTTGTGATTGTGAAGTGGGCGAAAAATCTTTTAAAACGCCACCAACATTTTTCAATAAAACCGTAAAGTCGAAATTGTTTTCTGGATTATGATATGTACCAGCTAAATCGAAAGCCACAGCGCGCGCACTGATAACATCAAATTGTGAATTTATTAATTTTCCCGTTACACCTATTGATAATCTTTCGGTTAGTTGTTTGGCTGCACCGATTGAAAATGCCCATTCACGCGCCGTAAAATCAGTTGTTTTATTTCCAAATGCGTCAGCACCGATAAAAGTTCCGTAGTTTAAATATTGAATCTGCGGATAAAAA
>JAYVVO010000212.1:0-14189 GCA_043786955.1 Saprospiraceae bacterium | reverse complement strand
TAGCTGAACCTTTTGTGTATTTACCAACATATGCACTGCTGTTGACGGCACTTGTCGGTGCAGGATTTGCCACAACAGCAAACGAACCATGCAATGTCGCATCGTTATTAAGTGGTGTCCAAGTTATTTTTTGTGGTTCAAAATCTTCAAGCGGTGGCACGGTTGTAAAACGAATATCATCGAGATAATAAATATCGCCAACAGCACCAGGTTGACCAGCATTTAAAAATAATACTAAACGCGTATTTCCACTGGCTGCTGCCGAGCTAAAATCACCGACGGCATCAATCCATTTGTTAGTTTGATCCGCAGTAATAATAAAAGGTACTTCCTTAACAGCAGTACCGCCTTCGAGTTTTAATAAAAAATTACCTGCTTTGGGTGCTCTAACTTTTACGTGCAAATAAGGAAACTTGGTTAAATCAATTGGATCAATATTATCATAAACGATAGCAGCGTATTCTGATCCTGGACCAGCCACGTCTGCATACCTGCCTACTTTTGCGCTCGTGTTAATACCCGATTTGTCAGGATTATCTACAACTGTTAAACTATCGGGCGCACCAGAATTATTAGTAATTCCACCCACTCGGATGCACTCAAAATCGTCGTATAAATTTTGAGTTTTCGGTGGAGTTACTCCTGAACAAGCATCGTCAGGCAACTGAACGAGATTATCGAAGTAGAAAGTATCTTTGGAAGTAGCATTAGTAGCATCAAAAAATATTGTAAGTTGAGTAAAACGCGTTACCGTGTCTACACTTTTTTCATCGAAAGTTAACTCTTCCCAACGGTTGTTAGAACCTACTATTTTCAAGATTTCTTTCGTTGCACCACCTTCAAATTTAAAAATAAATTTTGTAGGCCGGTTAGCTTTAGAAAACAACTGAATTTTAAACTTGCTATTACCTTTTAAATTTAAAGGTGTCGCAAATTTTGCATAAGCATAACTGTAGGCAGTGGTAGAATCTTTTACGAAGCCAGCACATTTAGCACTTTTATTGATACTTACTTTGTTTGTGTCCGGGTTGTTTACAACGCCGAGATATTTGGCTTTGTCGGCTGCAACCCAACCGAGTGGTGTTGTACCTGCTTCAAATGTTTCGTTTATCTGTGCTTTCAGTACGGTGTTAGCTGCAACGAGTAACAGCAGAAGTAATAATTTTTTCATTGAAAAAGGTTATTGCTAGAATAATAGGTGTATAAATAAATTTACAAGACAAAACTAAAATATTTTTTCAATTCAAAGAATTAATTGCTGTTAAAACTAAAAATTTTTATTTTTTCAACTGAATTATTGAATCGTACTTGTAGGATATACGCACCATTTGGTAGGTCATCGGTTTTTAAAGGGATAATATTTTTGCCTTCAAACAATGTTTTTTTGTCAGAGATTATTTTTACTAATTGCCCTGTTAAGTCATACAATTCTAACGAAACGTTTTCGCTTTGTACACTTTCTATTTCAATAGTTCCTTCGCCATTAATGGGGTTCGGAAATATTTTTATATTTTCGTTCATAAAATTATCTAACGTTGCCGTATTAATAACGGTGGAATCGGACATAAAACCGATGGCAGTCAGCGCAGGATTTATTTCAGGATTTTGCATAAAGTTTTTCCAAAGTAAACCCGTGCGGTAATTTTCAATCATACCAATTATCGGTCCTTGATCAATAGCGAGATATTGGTCGGAATACCAATTTTTAGTATTGTTGAAAGCATCGAAGAAACCTTGTTCACTCCACATTTTCGCACCTTCTTTTCTGTAAAAATATTTGAGAGCTGCAATAGATTGGGTGGGAGTGTAAGGCATTGAACTCAGTGCTGCTGTTGGTGTAATCGTTCCATTGTCAGCAGAACCAAATGGTTCATGCGCCGAATAACCAAACGGATCATCGCTCGCCGTTAATCCCCAATTATCACCACTATAACCTTTCCATTGTTTTGGATTTTCTTTACAAAAAGTATAATTGATAAGCGATTGATTAACATTGTGATTAAAATAATTGGCGTAAGCATCTTTTTTATTTCTTGGGTCAAAACCTAAATACGAATAATGCGCAAAAAATAAAGGTCCACCCGCTAACGGACCAACCGAAAGTTTATAACCATAATATGTCTGGTTGTTTCTGTAATACGGCGAACTCGCCCAACCTTTGTTGTATAAATCCGCAGGAATAGCATGCGTGGGCGAAGCAACAGCAAGAATATATGTAATCAGTGCTTCGAAGTAACCACGCAATGCAAAATTTATTTTGAAATTGTAAATCGGCGACCAGTGCCAATACAAAACATTTTGTCCGACTTGTCTGTACCAATCCCACTCAACTCCTTCCCAAATAGATTTAATATTGGCGCGCAGTCGCGTTTCATCTGCAGAACTACTATTGAAATATTGTTTGGCAGTTAATAAACCTTGAATGAGAAAGGAAGTTTCGACCAAATCACCGCCATCATCGTATTGACCGAATGGCACAACTTTACCTGTGTTGCCGTTCATCCAATGCGGGAACGCGCCGTGAAAACGGTTGGCGTTTAATAAAAAATCTGTAATTTTTAATAAGCGTGTTGTCGCATCGGCACGCGAAACAAATCCGCGATCTGCTGCAACCACCATCGCAGAAATTCCAAAACCTGTTCCACCTGTTGTCACTACATCGCCCGAAGAATTGCGCTCGCGCGCCATTCCCGAATTGAGATGTCCGTATTCCCAAAAATAACGAAACGTTTGACGTTGAACCATCGTCATCAAAGCTGAATCGCTTAAAGTTTTGGTTGAAACATTCACAACGTTTGAGTAATCAGAAACATCGCCATTTGCTCCGAGTGCGCGCATTTTAAACGTGTAGTTTTTATCGGCAAAACCTTCACCTAAGTAATCTAAGAAATAAGGTCGAGTCGCTTGAATGGTTTTGTGTAAAATATAATTTTTTCCATCCGTTGAATTATAAAATTCATAGCTGCTCGCATTTTGCGCTGCCGTCCAATTAAATTCTATGTGCGCATCGAAACCAGAAGCGATTAAATTTGTCGGCGCTGTTAAAACGTTTGCTCCATTGTTCCCACCGTAATACGCCCGAACGTTATCAATATAAATCGTATGATCAACACCATCTGCTGCGTTTTGACCAATGATAATAGATTTCGTTTTCGTGAAATCCACGCCGTTATTGCCAGCATCCGTAAAAAAAACATTTAGCGGCACACGCACCGTCGTCCAAACATTGGGCGCTATGTCGTTATTATAATCGCCGATATTATATTTTTGCGACTTAATGCTCGGCGACCCACACTCCAAATAAATTTTGGGCATCGCCGCTTTGGTTAAACCTGTGGGTGCAAAAACTTGAAACGCGATTGAGTCGGAAGCATTTATATCCTGCAATTTAAAACTTGGATCAATAATGTATGCTCCCCAATCACCGCCCGCTTTTGAATTCCAATGCAGTTTTAAACTGTTTGTGCCTTGAAAGAAAATGGTTGAACTCGCAGGAATTTTATCGCCGCTTGGTCCTGCTTGCTCGAAAGTACTTGGCGGAGTGAGTGTTGTGATGCCAGAATCGTAATAATCAGCATTGGCGGCATCGCGAAAAAACCAAACGGTTTGGCTTTTTGCAGAGAAACAAATAAATAGAATGCAGGTGAGAAATATTATTTTTTTAGAGTAGTCAAGCATGGTCGCTTTTTTCGATGATTTAAAATAAAACTCTAAGCTACAATAGTTTTATTTTAAACCAAATGAAACATCCTAATTTAATTTCTGAAAAGATTGTTTTGCGCAGCGAATAGTAGAGTTGTAATCCTACAACTTAGACCTATAGAAAGTTTCAAACTCCTTTAAAGTTATAATTTCAAATTCAAACAAAGGTTTTCTTTTGATTTCATTAAAGTGAGAATCATCCGAAACGATATACTTAGCTTTAGCTGATTATAAAATCATGAAAAAATATTTGCTTTTGAGATCGCATTATTTAAAGATTTAGATTAGTTTTGTTCACAACCTTGAAAGTTGCGTATATTAACACGTTGCTGAATGCTATGAGATTTTTACTCCTCATAATCTTTTCGTTCTTTCCCTGTTTAGGTTTCGGGCAAGGCACTATACAAATAGATTCCACTCTTAAAACATTTACTTCTACCGTTTATGAAAATGGGAAAGTAGATTCAACTACTTTACAAGATTCTAAGATACAAAAGAAAAAGCTAAGGAGGGAAATAAAAAAAGTTAAAACAAATGAGGAGCCTGTTATTATTAAAAAGGATGTCAAACTTGTTGATACAAATGGACATGGAAATAGGCTGATAATTATAGGTGTGCTTATCTTCGCAATACTATTTGTTTTTACCTATTTTCTTTTTACTTATGTTGCGAATAATGAAGATAATTCTACTAGTTCAAAAGATGAGGAATTTATATCAGACTATTTAAGTCGTAGATTATCACCCCGTCAAGAGTATTATAGAAATATCTATCTTAAGTCGGAAGCATGGAAGCGAAAGCGCTATTTAGTTTTGAAACGAGATAATTGGCGGTGTGTATATTGTGGTGGACAAGCTATGGAAGTTCATCACAACAGATATGCAATAAACATTGGAAATGAGCCAATTGAATGGTTAGTATCAATCTGCAGAGATTGTCACGATTTTAAACACAAATAAGAAAGCATTCAGACAATATTGAATTCGGCGTTATTGAGGCTTGACGAATATTGCCCAACATTTGTTCTCTGTTGTGCTTCAGTTCTGGGCTTTACGTTATAAATTTGGTTTATAATAAAATATCAGCAATATTGCAATTATCTGCCTCGGCTATGGGCTGACGGAATTCGAATTTCCCAACAACGCCAAGCCTTTTTCGTTGTGCGTCATACTGTGACAATACACTAAACCATTTCAACTCGACATTTATGGGATATAATTTCAAAAATATTTTCTTTTTCATTCTTAGTTCTATTTTTCTTTTCAATTGCACAAACAATAGTAGCGATAAAAAAAATAAGTATGAACAGGGTTTTACAAATTATGAACTCGTTGAAGGTTGGCCCAACTTACCACAAGGTTATAATTTGGGACAGGTTACAGGTATTGACGTTAACACAAGTCAAAATTTACTTTTAATCCATAGAGCATGGAGACGGTGGAAGATATTAAATGAAGTTTTTCCGGACACTCCTATTTCAGCCAATACAGTACTTGAACTTGACAGAAAAAGCGGGAAGCTATTGAATAGTTGGGGTGCAGGACTATTTATTATGCCACACGGCTTAAAGGTAGATAAAGAAAATAATGTTTGGATAACTGATGTTGGCTTACAACAGGTTTTAAAGTTCAGTCATGACGGCAAATTATTAATGAAATTAGGTGAAGCCCGAATTGCAGGCAATGACTCTTTACATTTTAATTATCCTACTGATGTTGCTTTTGCTACTGATGGTTCATTTTATGTAAGTGACGGTTACAGGAATAGCAGAGTGATTAAATTTTCCAAAGAAGGTAAATTTCTTTTTGAATGGGGAAAAAAAGGAAATGGAGAAGGTGAATTCAATACTCCTCATGGAATTGACTTAGATTCACATGGCAATGTGTATGTAGCTGACAGGGAAAATAATCGGATACAAAAATTTGATTCTAAAGGCAACTTTCTTAAACAATGGAAAAACGATGTTGCAATACAACTATACGCTCTAAAAGTTGACCCCAAAAACGAAAATGTAATTGCGGTTGACTATTTAACTGTCAATGATACTTTGATTAAAGGGTCTGATGTGATTGTCTGTGATTCTTCGGTTAAATTCATAAACCGTTTTGGAAGGACAGGTTTGTATAACGGTCCTATTTGCAGGTATCATGATATAACACTTGACAATGAAGGCAGCATTTATGTAGGCGATATACTGGGCAATAGGATTCAGAAATTCAGAATTAAATCACATTGACAATTAAGAACCACGAATGCACAACTGAAACATGCAAGTAACTTTGACAGTAAGGTTAAAATAAAAACTATTTGATAAAATAAAAACTATTCCAATGAGTAATTCAACTGTGCAAATCAGAGATGTTATACTTCCTAACGACTTAGTTGACGTTCAAAAACTTTGGTTCGATTATTTAGTTTGGGGAAATGATAAAATGCAAACACTCTTTGGCGTGCATCCGCACAATCCTAAAGACGCAGTTGAGCAAGACATTGAGTCGATTGAAAAATTTCTACCACCTAACGGACGCCTTTTGCTGGCATTTAAGGGCGATAAAGCTTGTGGAATCGGTTGTCTGAAAAGTATTAATGCAGAAATTGGTGAAATCAAAAGAATGTATGTTGATCCGTCTTTCAGACAGATTGGCGCAGGACGTGCTATACTTCAATCGTTATTACAAGCTGCTAAAGAAACAGGTTACACGAAGGTGCGCTTAGATAGTCCAAAGTTTATGGAAGCTGCGCATTCACTGTACAGAAGTTTTGGTTTTAAAGACATTGAATCTTATCCAGAAATGGAAATTCCAGCAGCATTTATAGACTATTTATTGTTTATGGAATTAGATTTATCGTTAACGGCTAAATAAACTCTAAAAAAAGCTACAATTAGCATGGGGTTTTGCGCAATCTAGGCAGAAAGAATTACAATCAACAGTTTTAGTCTCTGAATTGATCATAGTATCTGAGGGTCTGCGACCCATAAAAATTTAAAAAGCATCACCGATTATGAATATTTACTAAAACTTAAACCTTAAAACTTGAATAATCGCGATTTTTGGACATCATGTACCAGCAGTATGTCTATAGAAAAACTACTTCGCTGTCATTTTATTATTTTTAGCCTCATGTGTAACTTCAGCTAGTCCAAGTTCTTCCATCAACGGCGGAACATACATGCCGAAACGACCGCGAAACCCTTTTTTCAATCCATACCAACCTCCAACTGGATTATTTTCAGAGCGGCCCTATGTTTCAACAGTTCCTTCTTTGGCAGGTTTTTGTTCATCGGCAGAACCGATATCCATCCAATCAGCGTGCGATTTAAGCATGGCAGTTAAATCATCGAGACAACGCGCATCATAATGCAAAATGGTTGTTCCGACTTTGCAAACAATAATTTTTTTGCCATCTTTTTCATCCATGTACATTTCGTAATCGGATGTTTGCGGTGGTGTCTTTAATTTCCAAGGATTTTCTTTCGTTCTGTATTCCCTATTTGTGATGTTTAAAGATAAAACAAGTTCGATTTAAAAACCGTAACGTGCATAATTAAAATAATACAAATTAAAACATAATTTTCGAATCTTTACTCCAACGGTGAAATTCAACTATAAATTTTAGGGATTTCTACTTTCAAAAAAGCAATTAATGGTAAAAAGTGCAAATCATCATCGCGTTGATAGTTTTTACTACCGGGCGTGATTACGAAACAATAATCGGGCTTAATATCTTCAATCCTTTTTAATATACCGCACTTTAAATTTATGTCATGCAACTCAAAACACAAAAGTGATTACAAATTGGTAAAATAATAATCTTGTTGTAATTTTGCGACTAATAATATTATTTAGAACGCATTAATATAAGTTGAGCATGGGAAATCCAACGGGCTTTATGGAAAATACGCGCGAATTACCAAAAACGCGCCCAATTATTGAAAGGTTAAACGACTATAAAGAACTCTACGAACCTTTTCCGGAAGAAAAAACAAACGTACAAGCGGGGCGTTGTATGGATTGTGGTGTACCTTTTTGTCATAATAGTTGTCCGCTCGGCAACATTATTCCCGAATTTAATGATGCTGTTTACAACAAAGATTGGCGCACAGCTTACCAAATTTTGAGTGAGACAAATAATTTTCCAGAATTCACTGGGCGTATTTGCCCCGCGCCTTGCGAGTCCTCATGTGTTTTAGGAATCAATCAACTGCCAGTTGCGATCGAATTTATTGAGAAATCAATTATAGAAGAAGCATTCAATAGGGGATACATTCAACCCACGATAGCTAAAAAAACAGGCAAAAGTGTAGCTGTCATCGGTTCTGGTCCAGCAGGATTGGCAGCAGCTGCACAACTTTCCAAGGCTGGTCACGACGTCACAGTTTTTGAACGCAATACGCGCATCGGCGGGTTGTTGCGTTACGGTATTCCAGATTTTAAAATGGAAAAGTGGATAATTGATCGTCGGATGGAAGTGATGGAAAAATCGGGCGTTAAATTTCGTGTGAATGCCAATGTTGGTGTAAATGTGGATGCCAAAGAATTGCTTTCAAATTTTGATGCTGTTGTTTTATCCGGCGGATCAACTATTCCGCGCGATTTGCCAATTCCTGGTCGCGATTTGAAAGGTGTTTACTTTGCCATGCAGTTCTTGGATCAAAATAATAAGCGTGTTGCGGGTGATCCAGAACCCGAAGAAAAAATTATTGCTAAAGGAAAAAATGTTATCGTTATTGGCGGTGGAGATACGGGCGCAGATTGCGTTGGCACATCCAATCGCCACGGTGCGCAATCGGTGACACAAATTGAGTTATTATCTAAACCACCTGCAGGACGTTCTGCGTCAACGCCTTGGCCTAATTGGCCCATGATGTTGCGTACTTCTACATCGCACGAAGAAGGTTGTGAACGTGAGTGGGCGATTTTAACCAAAGCATTTATCGGTGATGAGAATGGTAACCTGAAATCTTTGCGTCTTTCTGAAATTGAATGGACAAGTACCGGCATGAAAGAAATTGAAGGCACTGTGCGCGAAATACCTTGTGAAATAGCGTTTATTGCTGCCGGTTTTTTGCATCCTCAGTACGACGGTATGCTTGAGCAGTTAGGTGTCAAGTGTGACAATCGTGGCAATGTAAAAGACAATAAATATCAAACGAATATTAAAAAAATTTTCGTCGCAGGTGATATGCGTCGCGGACAATCGTTAGTGGTTTGGGCTATATCCGAAGGAAGAGAAGCAGCTCGGGCTATTGACATTTTTCTGATGGGATATTCTACTTTGGAATCAAAAGATGCTGTACTTCCCTTAGAAGCTTTAAAATATAGTGTATAGCTATTGATACATACGTTGGGGAAACTTTTAAAGTATCCCCAACTTTTTGTTAAACATTTTGTGAATTTTCAGACTCAATACGCATTTTTATATTTCTAAACTCTAATATTCTTACTTAATATTCAAAACTACGACTATAATTCCACTCGTTCAAGTCGTAGTTTGCAGCTTAAAACTGTAAACTACGACTTGAACGGTTTATTTTTGTGTCTGCGACTCGCATTAATTCACCAAATATCGCCGATTAAAAATATCCACTCGGTAACATTAGGCTAATCGGCTACACCAAATAAATATCAAGCAAGGTTCTGCTACTTTAATCATTAAAGTTTCCATAAATTTCAAGTTTGAAACAAAGTTGAGAATTATTTTGAAAACAAAAGAAAAAATTCTCTACTTGCGCAAGCGTGTTAGAAGTGTCAACTTTAACTATAAATTCTGGATATTTCTACATTCAAAAAACCAATTAAAGGTAAAATGTATAAATCGTCATTGCGTTGATAGTTTTTACTATCGGGCCTGATAACGTAACAATAATCAGGTTTAATATCTTCAAAAATATATTAAGGTAGTAAATCTAAAATTTGATTTTAGGATTAATACCTTAATCAATAAAATGAACGAAAATAAAAGTTAGATAATTACTTAGGGATTTATAATTTAATGAGTTTTTTAAAGACTACAAAATAAAGCATTGAAACTCGAAATTAAAATTATCTATTTACGAACTGGGAAGATTTGCAAATTTAATTTACCTTATACGACGCAAACCATTTGTTAATTTGCTTATGAATTTATTAAAATTTCGTCGCAAACCTTAAATTTTAGTTAAAATTTAATTAAATAATTTTATTTGGGTGAAAAAATAAATAGATTGCATCATAATTTTTTTCACCATTTTCTAAAATTTTATATTATGGCAGAAGTAGTAGCACCGCACGCTGCGGATCATTTACATCACACACATTCGGAGAAACACAAACACGCAGCGCATCATCATGAAAGAGCTGCACACCACCATCAAGAGGCGGCTAAACACCATCATGAAGCAGCTGCACACCACGCTGCAGGTAATCACGAAAAAGGTCACGAAAGTCACATTAAAGCACACGGTCACCACGCGCTTGCGGCGGAACACCACAAAGAGGCACTTAGATACCACACAATTCACGGTTAATTACAGTGTTAGTCTAAAAACAAATGGCGCATCTTTATCAGATGCGCTTTTTGTTTCTGTGTACTGCATTACCGAGAACATTCAAGGCAAATATTACAGAAAAAATCGCGAGACCAGGGAAAACAGCCAGCCACCACGCTGAAAAATTTTGTCGTGCACCACCGAGTTGTGTTCCCCAAGTAACTTCTTCGACGGGTAAACCGAGACCGATATAGGAAATCAATGCTTCAAATCCTATAACGCTCGCAACGCCATAACTTGTAGCCACTACCAACGTGCCGAGCATATTCGGCAAAATGTGTTTCAAAATAATGCGCGGTGTTGACGCACCAACAGCTTTTGCGGCATCAACAAAAGCTGTTGTACGCAAGCGATAAAATTCGGAGCGCACCAAACGTGCAAGACTCATCCAAGACGTTAAGCCGACCAAAATAATTAATCCAAGCGGTGTGATTTGTGAAAAAACGGCTGCAGCACCAAGCAACCACATGATAAGTGGTACGGATTGAAAAATTTCAACTATACGCATTAAAACGTAGTCAATCGAAAAAGTATAGTACTTGAAGCCCTTGCGCAATAATAATTGATTGAGCAAAGCCAAGCAAGGTCCTGTTAAGATTTTTATTGTGATGATAACGCCGAGCGTTAGTGAATCAAGATTGCTAAAAAGGTAAAAAATATAGGAGTACCAAAAAATAGTCAACAACACAAGAATACTTATTACGGAAGCTAAATAGGTAACTTTTGCGGGTTTATCTGCGGTGAACCCTGCGATAGCGCCCACTAAAAACCCCAAAACAAAAGTGAGCGCGAAACCAAAAATAGCAACTGCTAAAGTAATTTGTGCGCCATGAAAAATTCCCGCTGCAACATCTCTACCTACGGCATCCGTTCCTAAATAATGCGCTACGTGCGCAGTGTTACTTTTAAACTGTGGTGGCGTGTAAACATTTTCAATATCTTGTTCTTGATATGACCACGTAAAAAAGTTCCTGTTAATTAGTGCATCTTGTTTTCCCGCAAATAAACCCAGTAATGCTATAATTCCCCAAAAGCAAAGAATAGCAAGGGCAAATTTTACACTTACTCTCATGTTAGTTGACAATTGATAATTGATGGTTGATAGTCCAAAACAAAATTAATCATTAATTAGTAATCTTATCAATTAATTTCGGATTCAAGTAAAAATAAATAGTGTCGACAATTAAATTGCTGAGAAGTAAAACGGCACTACTCAACATAAAAACAGTTTGCACCAAAAGCCAATCGCGTTGATTAATTGCGTCGAAAGTTAATCTTCCCATACCAGGCAAGTTAAAAATAATTTCTATGACGAACGCACCCGTTATTAAAATCGGTACTGTCTGACCTACTAAAGTAACAAATGGAAAAACAGCGTTCGGTACTAAATGTTTCCGTACACTTTGTGAGTATGTTAATCCTTTAGCACGCGCAGTGGTAAAATAATTTTCCGATGCGTTTTCTAAAAGTGATGCCTTAAAGTGTTGTGCCAAAACGATGAATAAATGTAGAGACATACATAATGCTGGCAAAAAAAAATAATGGAAGTGCGTAAAGTATTCTGACCAATGGTTGCCTATGAACGTGTCGGGTAAACCAGGCGAAGGAAATATTTTTAAATGAAATTCGGGTGTGCAAAAAAATAAGATAGACAGTGTGGCAATCCAAAAAGTCGGCATGGCGTAAACGACATCGAATGCGCGTTCAATTATTTTAAAAAAACGATTGTTTGGATTTCTAACTTGTGCTAAGCCAAAAAACCATGCACCTACTACAGAAAATAAAAGTGCCAATATTGAAAGTATGAGTGTAACACGCAAAGGTTTTTTCATTTTTTGAAAAATAGGAACACCATCGCGCGTTGATTTTCCAACGTCGAAATTCAAAAAACCGCGTAAAAAATAATGGTATTGGTTTTCAGTGCCGTACCAAAAAAAATGAGGGAGGTAATCTTTAAATGTATTTTCCACAACCTCGGACAAATAACTGGTTTTACTATTAATTCGGTTATAAATAAATTCCCGTTGTTTGGCGGAATTAATTATTTTAGAATAAATTGAATCGGCAACACAATTTGGAATAATCGTAAAATAAAACTTCGGTAAATTTTTGTGTAGCTCAATTGCTTTTTGCGCGTATAGCGCATCGTTCATCCCGTTACTTTGGGAACCTTCAAATTCAGAATCAATGGCTTGTAAAATAGGATCGCCAGGTATAGCATCGCTTAAATAAAAAAGGAGTACTGACGTAATCATCAATACAACAAAACTTCCAACCAAACGCAAGAGGATAAATCGTAACAAATTTAATTTACGCTATAATTACGCTCAAATTTTATACAAAATAAGCGTTTTTTGTTTGCATCACCTAAAATTATTAATGCAAAATCAAGCTACCGCAAAATCGTAACACTACCGAATTGTTGCAATTCCCGACCTTTGCATAGGTAACGTACTTTCCATAAAAACACACCTGAACTTAAAATTTTGCTATTTACGCTACCGTCCCAACCTTCAAATTTATCGGTTGTAGAAAAAACGCGATTCCCCCAAGGATCAAAAACTTCAAAAACTGTTAAAGCATCGAGTGCGTAAGGGTTTGAAATAAAAAATTTATCATTTTCGCCATCGCCATTTGGTGTGAAGGCGTTGGGTAAGAAAACTTTATTGCAATCTAAATCTTTAGTATCAATAACTTTTAAATGAAGCGAGTCAATAGCTGTACATTGCGCTTCTTTCATCACGACTTTAACCGTGTAAGTTCCGCCAACTGTTGGTGTTGCAGTCGGATTCTCAGCCTTTGGATCACTTATAATTTCTTTCGGCATCCAGGAAAAATCTTTGGCGCACGTTTGCGTTGTGCGCAACGGCACGGTTGCACCTAAGAAAATAATGGTATCGTGCGTAGCTAATTTATCGGGTGCGAAATATAAACCTGCGACTTCTAAATCGGAAAGTGGGCGATCGTACAATCTAATTTCGTCAATGTATCCACCAAATTTTCTATCGGTTGAAGAAAGACATGGACTTGCCGCAATAGCGAGCGGTTTATCGTTTGAAATGTTCACGCGTTTAGTAGAGGCGTTTTGTTGCACTAATTTACCATTGACATACAAAAGCAAACGCGTGTAATTGCGAACAATGGTAATATTTTGCCAACAACGGTTGTAATCTAAGCGTTGCGTCATCACGTGTCCTTTTAAAGCATTCTCGGTAAGTTCTACGCTCAACGTATTTGTTGCAGGAGTGTATCGAATGGCGAAAGAACTATCTTGCGTGCAGTTTTTTCTTTTGCTGAATAAATCGAGCGTAGCATTACCTGTTAATTGATTAGCTTTAAAGTAAAAACTGAAGGTAAAATCGCCAATTTTAAAATTATCGAAATAAGCTGGTCCGATAAAATAAACTTCTGTATTAATTCCATCTAATCGAATGCTCTGACCTGTTACGCCACAGCCCAAAGTGGAATCGCCGTTAAAAATGGCTTTATTACTTCCACCACTGCTATCCACTATCGGATATTTATCGAAAGGAAAATAAGAAACTAAACCATCGCTCGTAGGTATATTCTGCGCTAATATTAACGCGCTTCTAAAAAACAAAATTAAAAAACAAACCCAAAAACAGATTAATCGGGTGTGAACTGTATATTTTTTGAAATACATTTATCTAAGGTAATTTATTTGGATGCAAAGATAAAGTGTAGAGGCATCTAAATTTTAAAACGTTTCAAAACGGGTATTATTTTGTCACGGATTACATGCATGTAATGAAAAACCTGTTTAAAAAAAAAGCCCTTCGGACTTACGTCGCGAAGGGCCATCCCAAAAACCGATTTAAAGCATATTTCTTTAAGCTCTGAGCTTTGAGCTTTGAGCTTTGAGCCTCGTTAGAAGCTCATTGCTCATAGCTTATTGCTCAAGGCTAAAATTATTCTACAATAATCATCTTCTTAGTAG
>JAYVVO010000211.1:0-5227 GCA_043786955.1 Saprospiraceae bacterium | reverse complement strand
CCGACCTAAAACTATAATTTCCGACAGTTTTGTGAGGCTCAATGCCGAACAAAACTGAATAATAAAAGTGATCATTATATAATGCAGCCTACTTAATTACAATATTGTGCCTAAAAAATTAATTAAAATGGTATTTTTGCGACTAATCTAATTTTTTTAAGAAATGCACTGCGTTACTGAATAATAATGAGCCTTACCATCAATAGTACAATCAGTACAATCGAAAATACTAAAATCTCTACGCTGCAGTTTGCGACCATATTTATTTGCTTCTTCATGAATATGCTGGATGGCATGGACGTGATGATAATTTCGTATTCTGCGCCTTCTATCGCTAAAGAATTAGCAATCAGTGCGCAAGTATTGGGCAGTGTTTTTAGTGCAGGCTTAGTAGGCATGACGATTGGCACATTATTCATTGCGCCGTATGCCGATATTTTTGGCAGACGTACTATCATTTTACTTTCTGCTTTTTGGATGGGACTCATGGTTTTTGCAACAAGCTATGCCCAATCGGTTGAACAACTTTTATTTTTTAGGTGTTTGAGTGGGTTAGGAATTGGCAGTGTGTTAGCGAGTACCGCCACCCTCACCTCTGAATACGCGCCGATGCGCACAAAAGATTTCTGGGTCAGTTTTGTAATGGGTGGTTATCCGATTGGTGCTGTTCTTTCGGGTTTGGCAGCAGCGCAAATTATTCCGATGTACGGTTGGCGCACAATGTTTCAAACAGCGGGCGTTGCCACACTCGTTATGTTGCCTTTAATTTTTTTCTTTTTATCCGAATCGCTCGATTTTTTATTGAAGAAACAACCGAAAGATGCACTACAAAAAGTGAATGTCATTTTAAACAAAATGAATAAAGTACCGTTGATAAATCTGCCGACACGAACGGATGAATCAATAAAAAAACCATCTGTGAGGGCACTTTTAACACCCGAACGCAAAACTGGAACATTACAGTTATGGCTTGCAATATTTTTGGCACTCTCCGCGCTGTATTTTCTAACAAATTGGATTCCTAAATTAGCATCTATCACAGGTCTATCTGTTGCACTTGCTATTTATGCAGGCACCGTTTTTAATCTCGGTGCGTTTGTAGGTATCATCACGCAAGGGTATTTATCGGGGAGATTCGGATTGCGCAAAACAATTTTTAGCTTTTTTACGATGACAGCTATTTTGATGGTCATTTTCGGATTGGTTAAAGGTTCAGTTTTTGTTCTGATACTGTTCGGTCTCATCGGTTTTGGTATTCAAGGTGGTTTTGTAGGTTTATATGCCGTCGCTGCGCGCATGTATCCTACCGAAATTCGCACAACAGGTGTCGGTTTTGCAATGAGTTCGGGACGTATTGGTGGAATCATCGGACCGATTTTAGCAGGTTTTTTAATCGGTATGGGAATTTCGGTAGCAACTAATTTTATGATTTTTGCGCTACCGATTTTCTGCGCGGGAGTCGCGGCATTATTAATTAAATCGAAAGAAATAGCATGAATAATGTGATGTGGGATATTGCGCATTTGGCGCACGTGGAGCTTTTAACACCTAAGTTAGATGAAAGTACGCATTTTTTTACAGAAATAATGGGAATGTCTATCAGTGATACGAAAGGTGATTCGGTTTATTTGCGCGCTTACGACGATTACGAACATCACACTTTAAAACTCACAGCACATAAAAATGCGGGTATCGGTCATTATGCATGGCGATTGCGCAGTGCCGATGTTTTAAACGAAAAAGCAAAAACCATTGAAGCCACAGGTTTGGGTTTAGGTTGGACGCCGGGTGATTTAGGTCACGGACGCACGTACCAATTCAGAATGCCGAGCGGACATTTAACTGAAATTTATTTTGAAACAGAAAAGTTTAAACCTTCCGAAGCGCAGGCTTCTGCTTTAAAAAATACTGCATCTAAATTTCCAGGCAGAGGCATTAACGTCAGACGCATAGATCATTTAAATTTATTATCAGAAGATGTAGCAGCTTTCCAAAATTTTCAACTTAATTATTTGGGCGGACGGCTGACAGAAACAATTATTTTTGACGACAATGAAGTGAAAGGCGCTTGGTTTTCTGTTAATTCAAAATCGTATGATTTAGCTGTCACGCAAGACCATGTCAAGGGTATGACGAACCGATTTCATCATTTAACGTATGCGGTCAACAGTCGTGAAGAAGTTTTAATCGCTGCCGATATTGCTTTAGAGAACGACATTTTTATCGAAACTGGTCCGCACAAACACGCCGTGCAGCAAACTTTTTTCTTGTATTTGTATGAACCTGGTGGCAACAGAATCGAAATTGCCAACGCGACTGCGCGGTTGGTTTTAGATCCCGACTATAAAACTATTGTCTGGACAAAAGAAGAGCGTGCTAAAGGGCAAGCGTGGGGTTTAAAAACCGTAGAAAGTTTTCATACACGCGGAACGCCAATGCCGGAAGATTTGTAAAAGGCAAAAAGCAAAAAGCAAAAAGCAATGTGCCGTAGGCACGATCATTTTATAGCGCAGTCCCTTCGACTTAGGGACTGCGAAAATTTTTAATTGTAAAGATCATGATAAAAAAATTATTAGTCGTTGGTGCGCATTCTGCCGATTTTGTCTGGCGCGCAGGAGGAACAATTGCTAAAGCGGTTGAGCAAGGCGGTGAAGTTTTAAACGTGGCACTGTCGTATGGTGAGCGTGGCGAATCGGGTGAGTTATGGAAAGAAAATCCGAATCGCTCCGTCGAAGAAGTTAAACACATTCGACACCAACAATCGGAAAGTGCGTCGCAGATCTTAGGTTGTACATTTAAATGTTTAAATTGGGGTGATTACCCGATGACAGTGAACGATGCCCGCACAGAAGAACTTGCAGAAATTATCCGCACTTTTAAACCCAACGCGATTTTAACACACACCGAGCGCGATCCGTTCAATCCCGATCATCCGTTAGCGTTTACAACGGTGCAACGTGCGCGATTACTTTCGGCAGGTGCAGGTGTTGCCTCGGCTTTCGAGCGTATCGATCCACCAACGTGGTTTTGTTTCGAACCACACCAACCCGAACTTTCAGATTTTATACCCGATACTTTTATTGATATCACTTCTGTTTTTGAAAAAAAAATTGCTGCAATGGCGTGCATGGGTGCGCAAAGTTATTTAAAAACCTACTATACTGAGCTCGGTAGCCGACGCGGAAACCACGCGCGGCGCATTTCTGGTCAGGAACACGTTAAATTTGCCGAAGCACATCAAAGTATGGTGCCACGCGTAACCGATTCTATATTTTAAATCATGCTTACAGAAAAAGAAATCATTGAACAACTCAGACAATTTTCGGCTGCAACGGTGCACGAAGCGTTGGGTAAAACGGGAAATTTGCCATCTGGCATAAAACCGATTTCTAACAAAATGAAAGTGTGTGGCACAGCTTACACCGTTAAAACTATGCCACGCGATAATATGCTTTTGCATCGGGCGTACGCGTACGCAAATGCCGGTGATGTTTTGGTTGTCAACTGTTCCGATTTTTATGAGGCTGGTTATTGGGGTGATTTAATGAGTCTCGGCGCACAAACAAAAGGGATTGCAGGTTTAGTGATTGACGGTTGCGTGCGCGATGCCGACGATATTGAAGCGATGGGTTTTCCCGTTTTTAGTCGCGGATTATGTATTCGCGGGACAGGAAATTTTGGTGAAGGCACGTTGAACGAACCTATTGTGATTGGTGAATGTATCATTCATCCCGGCGATTATATTCTCGGCGATCGCGATGGTGTTGTCGTGATTCCTAAATTGCGCGTTTTAGAAGCAATTGAAAAATCGGTTGCGCGCGAAAAAAAAGAAGAAAACACGCGCCGATTATTGCGCGAAGGTAAAACATCGTTACAGATTTACGGCTGGGAATAATTTAGTTGATGGTTGTTAGTTCGTAACTTTGTCAACAACGAGCAACTAACAACGAGCAACGAGCAACTAACAACGAGCAACTAACAACGAGCAACTAATAACTAACAACTATAATGTCCATTCCATTCATGCAATTGCGCGGCGGCAGCTCGAAAGGTATTTATTTCGATGCTAAAGATTTACCAACGGACGCTACGGAACGCGATAAAATAATTCTATCCGTGATGGAAGGTGCAGGTATTGGCGATGCGCGTCAGATTGACGGACTCGGCGGTGCCAATTCGCTAACCAGTAAAGTGGCGATTGTTAGTAAATCCAAAACACCAGACGCAGATTTAGATTATTTTTTTATTCAAGTAATGATTGGCAAAGGAAAAGTTTCGACGACGCAAACATGCGGAAATATTTTAGCGGGCGTTTTACCTTTTGCTATCGAATCGGGTTTGATAAGTGCCCAACACTCAACGACGCGTGCGCGCATCAATATTGTGAATACGGGTGGAGTTTGCGAAGTTGTCGTTCAAACGCCGAATAAGAAAATTAGATACAGTGGCGATGCAAAAATTGACGGCGTATTAGGTTCGTCTGCGCCGATAATTTGTAATTATCTCGATACAGAAGGTGCAACGTGCGGTGCATTATTTCCGACAGGAAATAGAATAGATAATTTTGAAGGCATCGAACTGACTTGCATTGATAACGGCATGCCACTTATTATTATGTCTGCATCTGATTTTGGTTTATCGGGTAACGAAACTAAAACGGAACTCGATGAGAACGAAGTTTTGAAAAAATATATCGAACATATTCGCATCACAATGGGTTTCAAAATGAATTTGGGCGACGTGACTGCGCAAAGCATTCCTAAAATGTGTCTTGTTTCTAACCCAATGAAGGGTGGCATTATTAATACGCGCATGTTTATTCCAAACGTTTGCCATGAAGCGATTGGCGTTTTAGCGGCGGTTTCGGTTGCCACAGCGTGTATTTTATCAAACACAGTTGCTCATAAGATTGCCGTTTTGCAAAAAGAATCCTCTAATATTTCTATCGAACATCCAACAGGTGAGATGACAGTTAACTTTGAATTTGAAAAAAATCAATCGGGCGAGTTTAAAATTTTAAAATCGGGTGTTCTGCGCACCGCGCGATTAATTGCTAAAGGCGAAGTGTTTTTGCCGTAAAATTTTTTTTGCTGCTTTCTGAAATTATCTTTGCCCAAAATTAAGTCTGTGAAACGCGTATTAATAGTTGTAGCCACCGAGCGAGAGATTTTTCCTTTTGTACAATTTTTGAAAGAAGAAAAAAGTAAAATCCGAAATTCCATTTTTG
>JAYVVO010000210.1:0-14221 GCA_043786955.1 Saprospiraceae bacterium | reverse complement strand
CATCAAGCGATTCTGTTACTGTCGAAATTTGTGAATTGTATCTATTTTTTATAACGCGCGCGTTTTCTGTTGATTGCGTAACGGCTTGTTTATACAATTCTAATTTATAGTTCGCAGATTGCAAAGCATAAAAAGCGTTCGACACTTCCGTTTTTGCCATATTGACTAAACCGTTCCGTTGATTTTGAGCCACGTAAATATTCGCTTTTGCTTCGCTAACCTGATATTTATTGGTAAATAAATTTGTGATATTGTAGTTTAGCGTTAAACCTAATTCCCATGTTGCTTTAAATTGATCAACTTGAGGAAAAACTCTAAGGTTAGGATCAGAATTAACAATATTACCAAAAACTCTTACTGTAGGAAAATAATTTCCTTTTGCTACCTCCAACAAACTTTCAGACGCTTGCTTTCTGTAACCTGCAGCAGCAATTTCTGGTCTTGCGTCCACCATTTTAACATAAGCATTCAAGTCCGAAACCGTTAGTGGATCGGCAACGGCATTTTTTTCATCCAGCGTTAAGTTAGTATCGTCTGGCAAACTCAACAGCACAACTAAATTATATTTCGTCGCTTTTATGAAATTTTCTACATCTTTTTGAGTCGTCTTAATTTGAAGTAAAGCTAAATCTGTTTTCAAAACATCGTTCTCTAAACCTGTACCGTTCTTGAAAAAATTAGTCGCATCCGTTTTGCGGCTTTGAAAAACGGTCGCATTTTGTTCTAAAATTTGTTTAGTGCGTTGCAACTTTAAGATGTTCAAAAAGGTTATTTCAATCAAATTTTTCACTTCCGTCTTATCTTTATCAACATCTAACGCCGCAGCTTTTTCTTGAAACTCAGATGATTTGTAAAAATTAATCGCTCTGAAGCCCGAAAAGACAGTTTGTTGCGCACCCAGAAGCATGCTGTATTGATTTAAAATTTGTGGATTTAAAACTATTACATCCGAAGATCCAGGGAATTGAAAGCTGAAAGGCGTAATATTATCGCTGATGCGCGTGTAACCTGCTGAAGCAGTAACATTTGGCAATTGCGCACTCCAATATTGCTGGCGTTTTGCCGACACAACATTCAATCGAGCCATAGAAGTTTTAATTTGATTGCTATTTTTTAAACCTAGTTCAATGGCATCGTCAATTGTTATTGCCCTTTCCGTTTGTGCTTGAACGTGCGCGCAAAACAAGAATGTAAGACTAAAGAATGTAAGTAATAGTCGCAATCGTTTTGTTGTTTTAATCATGATAAATATATTTGAGCCTTGTGAAATGATTAATCGTTTGATTAACAAGTTAATTTTAAAATTATTTTTGCGAATGTATTCATTTTTCAATAAGTGTATATCTAAAAAAGAAATCCTTAAAAAAAGATTTAAGTTTTTCTATAAATTTTTTTGTGAATAATTCTTTTTCACTCTCCAAATTAAGTAATGAAACTGCCATCACGGGTGATTTAACAATGGATGAGAGTGTACAAATAAAAGTAAGTAACAAAAATTTATAGTCAGTATTTACATTAAATTCTCCATTTTGTTTACCTTCTTCAAAAATTTCAATAATGGCACTTCTATTTTTTCTGATTTCATCCAAAATCTTAATAGTCGTTGGTGCACGCTGCAAATACGTAATTTGTCGGTAAACCATTCTACTAAAGTCGGGATTCGACATCATTTTGTCGCAGTACTCGTCGAAAACTAACGTCACGCGTTGCCAAGCACTTAAATCCATTTTTTTAATTTCGCAGATACGCTCACCAAAAATAGACATTCTTTCGTCCACAATAGCATCGAATAAACCTTCTTTAGATTTAAAATAATAAGAAATCAAAGCCATATTAACATCAGCGTCTTTGGCAATATCCCGCGTAGAAACATCTTCAAAGCCACGCTCACCAAATAGTTTTGTAGCAGTTCTGATGATAGCACTGCGTTTATCAATTACAATAATTTCTTTTACTTCACTCACGTTTTATGATTGTGGGGCAAAGGTAATTGTTTAAATAAATTAATCAAGCGATTAATAATAAAATTTTAATCATTTTATTACAGTATCCCTCAATTTAATATTCACTTAACATTTTTAGTTTTCAAATAGCGAATACTTAAATTTTTATTTAGATAGAAGTCATTTTTAATAAAAATTTGCCTTCAAAAAGGTTGATTAATTTTCTTCTTAAAATATTATTAAAGTTCAAATTAAAACGTGTACATTTGCAGCACATGCTTGAAACTTCGGGAATTATACTCACGAAGTTTTTTTTATGAACAATTTTTGTTTTTCCGTATTTACATTTTTATGAAAATATTATTACGATCTGGGCTAATAATTGCAATTGTTGCAGCATTGATTTTTATCAAAAATAAATATTTCCCCATTGCTTCACAAGCGCCAGTTCAAGCCTCAAATAGCGCATCAGCCAAAGCACCACAGAGTGTAGGAGTAAATGGTTACATCGCAGGAGTTGAAAAATTAGATAATAAAATTTTTGCAACGGGGTCTATTATTGCGTCGGAAATGGTGGATATTAAGCCGGAACTGGCGGGCAAAATTGTGCATATAAGTTTTACGGAGGGGAAGTTTGTGAAGAAAGGGCAACCGCTTATTAAACTGAACGATGCGGATTATCAGGCGACGCTACGAAAATTGGAGGCGCAGTTGAAAATTGCACAGCAAAGTCGGGCGCGATTGGCGAAGTTGCTGGAGATTAAGGGGGTGTCGCAGGATGAATATGATGCGGTGGAAAATCAAGTGAATAATATTAAGGCGGATATAGAATTTCAGAAGGTGCAGATTGACAAAACAGAGATTCTTGCACCGTTCAATGGGGTGATCGGTCTGAAAAGTGTGTCGGTGGGTTCTTTTATTGGTGCGACGAGCATGGTGGTGAGTATTCAAGCACTGAACCCGATTAAAATTGATTTTACGATTCCTGAGAAATATGCGTATCAGGTGAAGATGGGTGAAGTTTTAAAGTTTAATGTGGATGGCATCAAGGATGATTTTATGGCGCGGGTGTATGCGGCTGAAAATCAGATTGATCCGGTTAGTCGTTCATTAAAAATTCGGGCGACGGCGGACAATTCAAAAAATTTACTTAAACCGGGTGCTTTTGTGCGGGTGAATTTCAATTTAAACGTGATAGATAATGCCTTGATGATTCCGACGGAGGCGATTGTGGCGATTTTGAAAGGGCAGCAGGTTTATACGGTCAAAAATGGTAAGGCGGTTGCTACACCGATTGATATTGGTATCCGAACAGATACTAAAGTGCAAGTCACGAATGGTTTAGCTGTCGGCGATACCGTTCTAACCTCTGGACTTATGGGTATAAAACCTGGTGCGAGTGTGAAAGTGTCCGTTGTTCGTTAGTGTTAGTCATGCGGTTGCGCGTGCTCTACCACTATCAACCAGCTACTTACAACTATACTAAACTTGTTTTTATTCGCATTTTCGCTGTCTCTACGTCGTATGGACAGTGCTATAAATTGGTCGTCTCTTTGAGGGACTTAATTAGTTTACAGTTGACAGTTGATAGTTGATAGAAAACGAGCGTTCTACGACTGTCAACTGTCAATTATTAACCAACAAATAAATTATGTCTCTATCTTCGATTAGTATTCAGCGCCCAGTGTTGGCGATAGTGATGAATCTGTTGATTTTATTATTTGGGTTCATAGGGTTTAAATCTTTGGGTATTCGCGAATATCCGAGCGTAGATCCGCCGGTGATTACGGTGCGGACGAATTACACGGGTGCGAATCCGGATATTATTGAGTCGCAAATTACGGAACCGATTGAGAAATCGCTGACGAGTATTTCTGGGATCAAAGCGATTAGTTCTACGAGTGCTTTGGGTTCATCGAGTATTACGGTGGAGTTTGAAGTGGAATCGAATTTAGAAGCCGCCGCGAATGACGTGCGAGATAAGGTTTCACAAACGGTGCGCTCGCTGCCTCTGGATATTGACGGACCGCCGACGGTGCAAAAGGCAGATGCGAATAGCGAATCAATACTTTCGATGGTGATTCAAAGCGATACGCGTAGTTTGTTGGAGCTTTCCGATTTTGCTGAAAATATTTTAGCGGAGCGCGTTCAAACTATTCCTGAGGTCGCCAATGTACAAATTTGGGGACAAAAACGCTATGCGATGCGTTTAAATATGGATCCGCAGAAATTAGCGGCTTTCAAACTCTCACCTTTAGACGTAAAATCGGCTTTAGATAGAGAAAACGTGGAATTGCCGTCGGGAAGAATACAAGGTAACAGTTCAGAACTGACGATAAAAACCGTCGGTCGGTTAAAAACAGTTTCAGATTTTGAAGAGTTGATTGTGCGCCAATCAGATGCGGGCGTGATAAAACTAAAAGATGTGGCTAAAGTTTCGCTTGGCTCTGAAAATGAAGAAACTTTGCTGCGTGCTAATGGCGTTGCCATGGTTGGCATCGGCATTACGCCGCAACCAGGCGCAAATTTTGTGCGCATCTCAGAAAATTTTTACAAAAAAGTCGAGCAACTCAAATCAGAAGTTCCCTCAGATATACATTTAACGGTTGCCTTAGACAATACAAAATTTGTCACAAAAGCGATAAAAGAAGTGCGCGAAACCATTTTTATTGCGCTGGGTTTGGTGGTCATCATTATTTTTTTATTTTTTAGAGACTGGACTATTGCCTTTCGTCCGCTCATTGATATTCCCGTTTCGCTCATCGGTTCGTTTTTTATTATGTACTTCATGGGGTACTCAATCAATGTGTTGAGCTTACTCGCCATCGTTTTAGCAACAGGGCTCGTGGTTGATGATGGTATTGTGGTTACGGAAAATATCTTCAAAAAAGTAGAAGCGGGTATGAAACCGATTCCCGCAGCGCTTTTAGGCTCGAAAGAAATTTATTTTGCCGTCGTATCTACGTCCATCACTTTAGCGGCGGTTTTCATGCCTGTTATTTTTATGAAAGGATTTATTGGGCGACTTTTTCAAGAATTTGGCGTTATTCTCGCAGGCTCAGTCCTTATTTCTGCGTTTGTTTCGCTCTCTTTAACGCCGATGCTTAACGCGTATCTGGTCAGAAAAAATAACAAAAAGACTTGGTTTTATACGGTTACTGAACCTTTTTTCAAAAATTTTGAAAACGGCTACAAACAGAATTTACTCTCTTTCATGAAAAGAAAATGGCTGGCATTTCCCATTTTTGCCGTAATGATTGGTGGCGGGTTTTATTTTTATTCGCAATTAGGATCCGAATTAGCCCCAACGGACGATAGAAACTGGTTGCGCATTATTGCCACCGCACCCGAAGGAACGACCTATGAATCAATGGATAATTACATGAATAAGGTTGGTACATATATAAACGATAGCATTGCTGAAAAAAGAATGGTTATCACCGTTACCTCGCCAGGTTTTGCAGGGAGCGGTGCGGTAAACTCCGGATTTGGACGACTCATGCTGACAGAAGCAGACACCCGAAAACGCAGCCAACAAGATATAGCAACCGCGCTCACGCAAAAATTTAAAGGATTTAACGAAGCACGTACATTCTTAATCCAACAGCAATCTATACAAACTGGAAATGTAGGCGGATTGCCTGTTCAGTTTGTTATTGAGGCGTCGAATTACGATAGTCTGGCTAAAAAATTACCTAAATTTTTAGAGGAGGCGAATAAAAGTCCCATTTTTAATGCCGTTGATGTAAATTTAAAATTCAACAAACCCGAACTTTTTGTAACCATTAATCGCGATAAAGCGCAATCGCTTAACGTCAACGTTGCCGATGTGGCACAAACATTACAGCTTTCTTATAGTGGTTTGCGTTATGGTTATTTTAGTTTGAATGGAAAGCAATACCAAATAGTGGGACAAATGGATAGGCAAAATCGCGATAAACCGCTCGACTTAAAATCACTTTTTGTGCGCAGTAAAACGGGCGATTTGGTTCAACTCGACAACATCGTTAACGTTCAAGAGCGATCGGAGCCGCCGCAATTGTATAAATACAATCGTTATAAATCGGCAACAGTTTCAGCTAATTTCGTTCCTGGTAAAACCATTGGCGATGGTATTGCAGAAATGAAACGCATCGCCGCAAAAACACTCGATCCCTCTTTCACAACAGAATTAAGTGGTCTTTCACGCGATTACGTCGAAAGTTCGAGCAATACGTCCTTTGCATTTTTGTTAGCTTTGCTTTTAGTTTATCTCATTTTAGCGGCGCAATTTGAAAGTTTTATTGATCCATTTATCATTATGCTCACTGTGCCGTTGGCACTCGGTGGCGCGATGTTTTCGTTATGGTTCTTTAACCAAACACTCAATATTTTTTCTGAAATCGGCATCATCATGCTCATCGGTTTAGTGACCAAAAATGGTATTTTAATCGTAGAGTTTGCCAATCAATTGCGCGAGGAAGGTTATAAAAAATTTGATGCCGCTGTTGAATCCGCTTCAATGCGTTTACGACCGATTTTAATGACAAGTCTAGCAACCATGCTCGGTTCGCTGCCCATTGCTTTAGCATTGGGTGCGGGTTCAAAAAGTAGAATTTCACTCGGAATTGTGATTATTGGTGGATTAATTTTTGCTTTGTCGCTCACGTTGTTTGTGATTCCAGCGATGTACGTTTACCTTTCAACGGACAGACACGTAAAAACGATTGAAGAATTAATGGGCGATGAAGGGAAAAGTGAAGAGGTAAAAGTGAAAAGTGAAGCAGTTTAGTTGTTAGCTGCTCGTTTAAGAGTACACTACAACGAACATCGAACAACGAACAACGGGTAAGGGCTGAAGATTTTCAACCCTTACAAACAACAACTAACAATTAAATTCAATGAGGGTTTCTACAAAATCTATAAAAGTTACTAAAAAGACTGTTTTGTGTTTTGTGTTTTGTCTGAGCGGTTTGAGCGTTCTGAAATCGCAAGATTCCTCGAAAGCACAAGATTCTATTCTAACACTTGATAAAGCCATTCAGATAGCCTTGGCGAACAATTTTGGCATTAAAGTATCACTAAGTGTTGCCCAAATTGCAGCCAATAACGTCACGCGTGGCAATGCTGGTTTAGAACCGACTTTAGGTTTGACCTCCAACGTGACACCCTCGAGTGGCTATTTAAACCAAGAATACAGCTCCAACACCGGCATCAGCAAAGTATTTTACGGCAATGTTTTTAACGCAGGTTTGCAGGGCAACTACATTTTGTATAATGGCAGAATAAACCATTTAGAATTTACACGACTTGGCGAATTAAAAAATTTAGCCGACCTCAACGTGCGCACCAACATTGAACAGGTTATTTACGATATTATGCGCAGCTACTACAATATTATTCGCCAGCAGGAGCTCTATGATGCCCTCAAAGAACAACTCAACTACTACGAAGAGCGTGCCCGATTGGCAAAATCGCGCTTAGATATTGGTAGCGGCAACCGTTTAGACGTCCTACAAACCCAGTCCGATCTCCAAATTCAGAAAACCCAACTGCTCCGACAACAACAACTGATAGAGGTAGGCAAAACCCAACTTTATCAGTTAATGATTTTAAAAAACAAGTTAAATTATTTTTTTAACGTCACTGAAGGTCTTACTACATCAAATTATAATTTAGCGGATCTTCAAAATGCGAGTGCCAGCAACCTTCAGTATGAAGTTTTGAAACACCAAGAAGCGACGTCTTATATTGTTTTGCAACAAACAGAAGCTCTTCGCAAGCCCACGATAAGTTTTAATCCCGCTTTTTTGATCGGCAGAACAGATAATAATGCAGGTCTGACCTTAGTAAATCAAAATACCACCCTTTCCGCTAATTTCAATTTGTCACTCCCGATCTACGAAGGCAAAAATATCCAACGCCAAATCGCGAACGCAAAAATAAATTTAGGCATATTTAAGACCCAAAAAGAACAACTTGCTTATAATTTGAATGAAAATTTGATTTTGCAATACCAGATTTTCGTCAATGCCAAAGAAATTTTAAAATCCGAAGAAGAAAACCTCACCGTCGCGCGACAAAGCATTGAAATTGCCATGGAACGATTTCGCTTGAGTCGCTCAACTATTTTAGAACTAAACACCTTTCAACAAGTCTATGAGAATGGACTTTCCCGATTGGTTGCCGCCAAATACGACGCTAAAATTGCCGAAATCGAATTACTGAGATTAAGCGGCGCACTATCACCGAAATAGGGATTATTTGTTAGTTGTTCGTTGTTCGTTTAAGTGTACACTACGACGAACAACGAGCAACGAACAACTAAATTTTGACAATAAATCCCCCAATTTTTTTACTTTTTAGCAATTTCAATCGCGGTACCGCCTCGCTCAGCGTCTTATACGCGCCGACGATGACTTTATACTCGTACGTCGAATCCGCAGCCGTTGTAATATTCAAAAATACATCATTGATACCTTTACTTTTCAATTCCGCGATCGTACTCAACGAATTCGCTTTAATTTTCAGCGACGCCACCTGAATACCAAATTTTTCCCCCACAGAACTGTAATTCACCAATTTAAAGTGCTGGTCACTCAACGTCTGCTTACTCACGGTTTCATCTACCTTAGTATTTTTTTTGGGCAAACTTACTAAAAGTCTGCCCTTAACGCGTACTTTTACTGCGGTCTGCTCGTCATTAGCACCTTTAGTGAGTCTGCTCTTAACGCGCACCCCATACTCCGTAGGCATTTTAATCGCGGTTTTAATCACCGTTTCACCCTCCGTCCCTACCCCATATTTATTATGTTTTTGGTTTTGGCTCATCCTACTCGCTGTGTCATCTAAGACATTCACCTTTGGCAAGCTGCTCAAATCATCCGGATTCACGACTTCCAACTGCACCTCATACTCCCCTTTTGTCATTTTAAAATCCAATTGTTTTGCTGCAGCCGCAGAAATATCCACGATACAATTATTAACGTACGGCCCCCTGTCATTTATTTTCACGATCACCGATTTCCCGATATCCGATCTTGTCAGTCTCACATACGTCCCGAACGGCAATGTCCGATGCGCTGCTGTTAAATTTTGGTGTGAAAAAGTTTCGCCGCTCGCCGTTTTGTTCCCCTCAAAATTTTCCGAATACACCGACGCCGTACCCACAATTAAAGTGTCTGCCGAGATAGAAGCAACAGAGACTCCTATCAAAAAAAGTAGAGTGAAAATATTTCTCATAATAGTTAAAAATAGTAAGTACACAAATTTACTATTTTCTTTATTTATCTACCTATTTTATTTTAAATTTTAACTAAAATTTAAAATAAAAATACCAAATAGCGTTTAAATTAAATAGTTGTTTAGATTTTTTTATGGATTTACACGCTTTAAAAATTATAAAAATGATTTAAACTGTGAAATTTTACTTTTCATTTTAAAAACAATTTGTTTTTAAAACCTATTTATCTAACTTTGTTGCGTATTTTAAACAAATTTGTTTTTTTAAATCTTTCTAAAGATGAAAAAAATAATTCACGTTGATATGGATGCGTTTTTTGCCAGTGTTGAGCAGCGCAATAATCCATCGCTTCGCGGAAAACCGATTGTCGTGGGCAGCCCTGGCAGAAACGGTATTGTTGCAGCAGCGAGTTACGAAGCGAGAAAATTTGGTGTACATTCAGCCATGCCAGGGTCTCGTGCTTTGCAATTGTGTCCGCATTTAATTTTTGTACGCGGAAAATACGAAAGCTACAAAGAAGCGAGTCAAATTATTAGAAATATTTTTTTAGAATACACCGATCTGGTTGAACCACTTAGTATTGACGAAGCGTATTTAGATGTTACAGAAAATAATTTTGGAATTAAATCTGCTACACTCATTGCTGAAGAAATTCGGCAAAAAATTTTTAAACAAACACATCTAACAGCTTCCGCAGGTGTTTCAACAACAAAATTTTTAGCTAAGGTCGCATCTAGTTATAAAAAACCAAACGGATTAACGGTTATTACACCGAATGATGCAGAATTTTTTTTAGATAAATTACCTATCGAAAAATTTCATGGCATTGGAGAGGTAACCGAAAAAAAAATGAAATTGCTAAATATTAAAAATGGTGCAGGTTTACGCCAATGGAGTGAATTTGACTTAATGAAAGTTTTTGGAAAAGTCGGAGCACATTATTATAAAATTTGCAGAGGTATCGAAACTTCGGAAGTAAATCCCAATCGCGAAAGAAAAAGTATTGGTGCAGAGGAAACTTTTATGAACGATATTGATTCGATTGACGACATGCTGAACAATTTAGAACCAATAGTTAAGAAAGTGACATCTACGATGATTAAATATTCAAAAACAGGAAAGACAATTACACTAAAAGCTAAGAACACAGATTTTCGCGTGTTTACACGTTCACATACACTTCAAAATGCTACTTCCGAATTTAATTCTGTTTGGTCGGAAACTAAAACCTTATTGCATCAACATTATTCTGAGTTTGGTAAAATCAGATTATTAGGTGTTTCTGTTTCTAATTTTAACACCAATCCTATTATTCCCGTTTCCAGTCAATTAAAATTTCAATTTTATTGAAATCAATGCGTCTTTTTTTAAAGAACATTTGGATTATTGAACTTCTATATCTAATTTTGCACCGCTTTAAGCAACTACTTAAATTTGATCTAGTAGCTCAGCTGGTAGAGCATTTGACTTTTAATCAAAGGGTCTCGGGTTCGAATCCCGACTAGATCACAAAAAAAGGCAAAATAGGAGAAATTCTGTTTTGCCTTTTGTTTTTATTTAGCTTTCGCGAAATCCAAATCCTGAAAATCGAAACTAAAATCTGTTGAAGGCGATATAGCATTCATTTTCAGACCATCAGCTTTGCCTTTATTATCGAGCGAAAATTGTAAAAACGCATCGGCATCTAAACTTCTATCATCCCACCGCACGATGTAAGTATCAGCTTTATAAAAAAAGACATCACCATTAAGTTTGTGAGAACGTGCTGAACTGAATCGAAGTTTACCATTTTCATTTTTAATTGTTACATCCCCAAACCATTTATCTGTGTAAGTTCCCAAAATTATATTTACATCAGGTTTTGTTGCACCATTTTTTTGTTGACTATCTATTTCATTCTGAACTTCTATATTAATTTTTTTCACTTCAGCTTCTCCTTTGTCCACTCGGTCTTTCATTTGTTTAACGCGATCTAATCCAGAAATTCCGAGATAAGAATCTTTAATTGCATTTGTAATTGCAGTAAAAGCTGCACCAACTTGCTGATTAGTAAAAACAACAATACCCAATTTCAATTCGGGTAAAAGCGTAACTTGCGTTACCACACCCGCCAGTCCACCTGTATGTGTTACTTGCTTATATCCTTTAACGTCGCTTAAAAACCAACCTAAACCATAACTCGCAAAGTGCGTATTATAAGGTGATGCGCCACGTACATTTATAATAGTTTGTGGCGACCAGAACTCATCGTGTACTTCCTCAGAAAATAATTGCTTCGAGAGATTTTCGCCGTATTTACCGTTGTTCATCTGCATAATCAACCATTTCGATAAATCCATAACGTTAGTAACAATGCCTCCCGCAGCATTTGCCGTTTCACTCCAATCAATACTTAACGCTTCTACTTTACCATTTACTGGCGCGTGCGGATCAACCATGTTTGATCTATCTTTCAATCTGGAAATAGAAGCTGCACTGTGCGTCATGCCAAGTGGTTTCATAATGCGCTGTTCAATAAAATCTTCCCAACTCATCCCAGAAACGCGTGCAATAACTTCACCTGCGACGATATATAAGTTGTTGTCGTAATCGTATTTTGTTCTAAAACTCGACACAGGTTTTAAATAGCGTAAATTATGAATGATGTCTGCCTTCGTAAAATTATTCGAATCGGGAAACATCATTAAATCGCCTGCGCCTAAACCCATTCCGCTTCTGTGGGTCAATAAGTCGCGAATGGTAAATTCATCTGTCACATAAGGGTTGTATAATTTAAACTCTGGAATATAATCCGTTACTTTATCGTCCCACTTTAATTTTTTTTCATCTACCAACATCCCGAGCGCAGCACTTGTAAATGCTTTACTGTTTGATGCCACACCGTAAATAGTGTTTTCATCCACTTTTTTATTCGTCTTTAATGAACGAACTCCGTAACCTTTAGCATGAATGACTTTATCGTCCTTAATCACAGCAACTTCAATGCCTGGCACATCAAACGTTTTTAAAACCTTTTCCACTAAGGAATCAATTTGTGGGGAAGTAATGACTTGCGATTGGGCATTATTTAAAATGCAAAAAGCGATGACGGATATTAATATTTTTTTCATTAATGAATATTTTGAGATAAAAGTAAGTCTTCTAAATCATTTACACCAATAGTTAAACCAAAAACCCATAAATTAGTGTTTATAATTTTCTTAAAATAGCGTATCGAAATTTTACATTTTAAATTTTGGAAGAAGATTGTGGTTTAATTATTCTTAATGAGTAAATCGAATTGCCCCATTCTGAGATTAAACCGAGTGAAATTTTATCAGATGAATTATTGCAGGCGCGTAAAATTCCACATTTAAGTGAAAAAGCGCGTTCAGAATGGCTAGTTGTACCTTTGTAAAGAGATCTATTGCGATTCAATAATTATAACTTTAACATTTATTCGGGTTATGTACTCAATGCAGACAATTAAAAAAACTCAATGACGAGTGCGATTTTTCGCTTACTGGCGGCGAGTTTAATCTATTAGAAATACAAGCGCTCATTTTTACAGTTGTTGAAGCAAAACGCAATAATATTGAAGAAGGATTACCTCAAGCTGCTCCTCAAATGTTAGGTGCTTTCATTTATAGTAAGAAAAGGAATAACTTCTGATGTTATTTATGCGCGAGCACCAATGCGTTTGAATGGATTGTTTTGAAACTCGATAATGGAACACATTTAACTATTGTTACTCATCGATACTATTTGAGTGATGTTGAAAAATTATTAGGAATTTTGCAAGGCATTTTGAAAATTGTTATTAAGTAGTTTTCCGTTCCAACTTTTTTGCTTCATCCCACAAAGCATCCATTTCGCCCAAAGTCATATCGGAGAGCTGTTTCTGAGTATGCGCTTCGATGTATTCAAATCTGCGCTTGAATTTTCTGTTAGCACCTTCTAAAGCATTTTCTGGATCAATATTTATAAATCGTGCATAATTGATAAGAGAAAAAAGTACGTCACCAAATTCATCTTCAATGTCTTCTTGATTTTTTTCTCCAATTGCTTCGTGTAGTTCGTCAATTTCTTCTTTCACTTTATCCCAAACTTGCTCCGCGTTTTCCCATTCAAAACCAAATTTTGCCGTTTTTTCTTGCATTCGGTATGCTTTCACCATGGCAGGCAAAGATTTTGGCACACCTGAAAGTACACCTTTTTTTCCTTCTTTTAGTTTTAATTTTTCCCAATTGCGCTTTACTTCATCCTCATCTTTCACAATTACATCGCCGTAAATATGCGGATGGCGCGCAATTAGTTTTTCGCAGACGCTGTTCAATACATCTGCAACGTCAAAAAGTTTCTGCTCCTCCCCTATCTTAGCATAAAAAACGAGGTGTAAAAAAATATCGCCAAGTTCTTCTTTAATCCCTTTGGAATCGGTTTCTGTGATGGCATCGGCGAGTTCGTACGTTTCTTCAATTGTTAAATTGCGCAAAGATTGCCAAGTTTGCTTTCTGTCCCAAGGGCAACCTTCGCGCAATTCATCCATAATGACTAACAAACGCGAAAAGGCATCGCGTTTTTTTTCTTCATTTAAAACCATAATAGAAGCCATGAGCTATGAGCTAAGAGCTATTTATTTTTTCATATCGTTATGAAGTGAGCTAAGTCCCATCATTTCCTTCATTGTCTTTTGCATTCCTTCAGTCGAGCCGTCCAAGAAAATAACATTCCCTTTGCCTTGCTCCGCAAAGTTTTTAATCGCTTCAGTCCACATAGCAAACAAAAGTATAGAAGAATCTACATTGGCATTTTCCATTTCGCGCGCTGCCGAAGCCATACCGCGTGCAACTTCTTCACGGAAAAGTGCTACACCTTGTCCACGCAATTGTGCAGCCGTACGTTCCGCTTCTGCGGAAATACGAATCGCATTTCCATCAGCTTCAGCCGATTTTGTTTTAGTTATGAGCATTGCTTGTCCTTCGTTTTCAGCAGCGGCTTTTAAATTATTCGAAGCTACTACTTTCGCCATGGAGCGCGTAATTTCTTCATCGAAAGTAATATCGTTGAGTTGTAA
>JAYVVO010000209.1:0-1745 GCA_043786955.1 Saprospiraceae bacterium | reverse complement strand
TTCGAAAACTGATTATTTTTTCACTTAAAAATTAAACATGATTAAGGTTTTAACCCTGTCAGTAATTTGCATAGGCGTATATTTAGCGGATTCATCCGTTCTAACGACAAAAATTTACAGACAGAAATCAGAACAATCTAATACACTAACTTCTATCGAATCCTTAAAAGGCTGGAAACTTTTATTTGATGGAAAAACTACAAATGGTTGGAGAGGATACAATAATACACCGCTTTCAAAAGATTGGATTATTGACCCAAAAGATCAATCGCTAATGCTCAATGCAAAACGGATCAATGGAAATTGGAAAACGGAATCTGGTGATATAATGACGGATGCCATTTATGAAAATTACGAACTACGCCTTGATTGGAAAATTGATAGTTGCGGCAATTCGGGGATTATTTACGATGTGGTTGAAGATCCTAAACTCAACGCGACTTATGAATCGGGAATGGAAATGCAAATTTTAGACAATACTTGCCACCCAGATGCAAAAATTATTAAACATCGCGCAGGCGATTTATACGATTTAGTGAGTTGTTCAGTAGAGACAGTTAAACCAGCAGGCTCGTGGAATAAAGTGCGATTGATTCAAAAAAATGGAAAAATTGAACAGTGGCTGAACGATGTAAAAGTTGTCTCTGCCGATATGAACGATGCCAGTTGGAACACAATGATAGCGGGGAGTAAATTTAAATCTATGCCGATGTTTGGGAAATCTCAAAAAGGTCACATTGCTTTACAAAATCACGGCAATCGGGTTTGGTTTAAAAATATAAAAATTAAGATGATTTGATTTAATTAATTTTCTAAGAAATTCAAATAATCTTCAATGGCTTCGTTTTTTATAAAAAACGAAGCCATTTTTTTGTCCAATTTTCTGAAATGAAGAATCGCGTGGATGATCTAATTTAGAAACAAAAAGCGAATCGAGCGTAGAAATATTATAGTTGATATAATTTAGTGGTTTTTTCTCAGCATAAAAATATTGCGCGTAACTTTTAAAGTTCGTAGTTTCAATAACAGCATTAAGATTTTTGTGCGATAAGTAAAATTCAATCGCTGCACCTTGAGAATATTTTTCTACTTTCGGCACAAATTGATAAATAATTGTTTGCGCTAAAAACAGAGAGGCTAAAAAAATCATAACTAAACCTAAACGAATTTTTTGATTTAAATAAAGTACGACACCCAAAATAAACATCACCCCAAATTCAATACCGAAACCAACTTCCCAATAACTCCACTCAACTTGCGCGTTTAAATTAGCAAGCGCAAAAGGATCTTTACTAAAAAGTGGTTTAATCATTTCGATGTGCTGTCCGACAATCGGCAAAACTATAATGATTAAACACCAAATTGAGCCGACCAAAAATAAAACTGAAACTGGTAATATTTTTTCTAATCGTGAGAGTAAAATTCCATCGCGCTGCTTATTCAGAATCCTTTCTAAATGAACGGCTGCTAAATACGTCAGTGGAAAATAGCACAAACTTGAATAATGAACGATTTTAGATTGCACCAAACTAAACACAATCAGCGTGGCATAAAATAAAACGCGCATCAATAGTGTGAAATATTTTTCTGAAACAAAAATACTTTCTCGATTTGGCGAGATAAGTTCTGGCAGCGCGAACGCCACTGCAGGAAAACAACCGAGCAACAAAACCACGACATGATAACCTATAAATCCGCCATGACCTGCGTCTTGCGTTTGCGCTAATCGCAAATTATATTGAATA
>JAYVVO010000208.1:0-1753 GCA_043786955.1 Saprospiraceae bacterium | reverse complement strand
CAACTAACGATTCTTACACCGACATGAAACAAGTGGGAATAGATCGGAGAAAAATGTATTTCAGGCATGGTGGCGATTTAAAAGGCATTCAAAATCATCTCGACTATGTAAAAAATCTGGGCGTTACCGCTGTTTGGCTCAATCCTGTTCAAGAAAACGATGAGGTTTCTGCATCTTATCATGGTTATGCCGTCACTGATTGGTATAAAATTGATAAGCGATTGGGTTCGCTCACTGATTATAAAAATTTAGTGAATACCCTCCATCAACAAAAAATGAAAATGGTGATGGATGTAATTCCCAACCATTCTGGTAACGAAAACTATTTTATTAAAGATTTGCCTGAAACAAATTGGATTCATCAACTCGATTCATTTCGACATCCGAATTATCGCGACCAAGTTTTATCAGATCCGCATATTGCGGCGAGCGATTTAGAAATTAATCAAAATGCGTGGTTCGATAAAACTATGCCCGACATGAATCCTGAAGGAAACCTCCACGTTGCGCGTTATATCATTCAAAATCATTTGTGGTGGCTTGAAGAAACAGGCGTTGATGCTTTCAGAATTGATTCCTATTTTTACAACGACATGAAATTCATGTCCGATTGGGCAAAAGCATTGCGATCCGAATTTCCCAAATTATTTTTATTTGGCGAAAGCACAGTTGAAAGTCCTATCAACTTAGCTTACTTTTCAGAAAAATCGCCCATCAATAAAAAATTTGATTCACACCTGCAAAGCAATTTAGACTATCCACTTTACATTTCTACAAAAGACGCTTTTACAAATGCGCCGAGTTGGACAGGTGGCATCATGAAATTATGGAGTACCATCGGTCAAGATTATATTTATAACGATGCGTCTAAAAATGTTATTTTTTTAGACAATCACGATCAACCGCGATTTTTCAGCGTTATCAATGAAAACTTAAACAAGTATAAATCAGCGATTACTTATTTACTTACAATGCGCGGTATTCCGCAAACATATTATGGCGATGAGTTAGGCTTCACAGGTTTTACAAATCCAGATGGAAAAGTGCGACAAGATATGCCTGGCGGTTGGCAAGCAGATAAAGTTTCTGTTTTTAAAGAAACCGAACGCACGCCACTACAAAAAGAAATTTACGATTACACAGCTAAATTAGCACATTGGCGCGCTAAAAAAACTTTTTTACAAACAGGTAAACTCACGCATTATATTCCTGAAGACGGTGTTTATGTTTATTTTAGACAAGATGCTTCGGGTGGTGCCATGATTATAATTAATGGCAATGACACAACTAAAACGATTTCGACAAAACGATTCAATGAAATTTTAAAAAACTACGTGGGGTATTCTGATTTTATATCGCACCAAAAATTCAATACTTTCAATTCGATTGATTTAGATAAACGCGGTGTGCGCATTATTGAACTTTCAAAAGAGTAAACGGCATCAATAAATAATTTTTGAAAATTCATTTTCTGTCATAATAGACCTATTGACGATTCTCAGCGCAATGAAATAATATTACTTTACATGAGTTGAACGTTAAAATATTGTTCAAAACAGTTTTATTTTAAAAAAACTTCTATATTTAAACTAATACTTTTCAACAAAAAGCACATTAACACTTATTTTTCTTGAAAAAGTTTTGTAAAAGAATTTTTAATCTATAATTTTGTAAGCGCTATTGAGAAAAAGCAGGCATCTAACACCAGCTTTATTTTTTTCGCGAAGAAACAGCTATAATTTAAACCATTCTG
>JAYVVO010000207.1:0-1756 GCA_043786955.1 Saprospiraceae bacterium | reverse complement strand
AATTTTTGGAAATGAAAATAAATACTCCACAACTATTTATTTAAGCGGTGGCGGCGCGCACAATCCGTTGGTTGTTGCGCGATTGAAGCATTACTTACCACAATTCAGTTTTAAAAGTACAAGCGCGCTCGGCATTAACGGCGACGCTAAAGAAGCTATTTTGTTTGCTACTTTAGCGAATGAATGTGTGGCTGGTAAAACGCAAACAAGCGTGGGAACAAAAAATATGCCTGCTGTTTCGATGGGGAAAATTTCTTTGCCGCGATAATTTCTGTAATATTTTAGAAAATGAAAACAATTGTTTTGGTTACAAGTTTGCTTTTATTTTTTTGTTCACTCAATGTTTTTTCTCAGATTGAGAAAGAACATAAAGACTATGTTCCCGATTCCACAACGGCAATGAATATCGCTCTCGCTGTTGGACACCCATTTATGGTAAAGAATTTATTGATAAACATAAATTTCATTACGCTGAGTTAGACAAAGATTCAAAAATTTGGATCGTTTTTGTCAGTTTATCAGAAAAGTCATTTGGTAGATCAATAGACGCAAAAATTACAAAATACGATGGCAGAATTATTAGTATTGGTCTTGGAAAATAAAATGGTTGAATGTTTCCAATAAAGGTGCAGCGCACCTCAACATTTGTAGTCAACAGAAAATAAAGTTTTGAAAGGTGCAGCGCACCTTAACCTGAAACAAAAAAAGTTGAGGTGCTCTGCACCTCCTGAGATTCTAAACATAATTTTCTACACGTGTTGAGGTGCGCTGCACCTTGTTTACAATTTGTTGGTTAATTATTTTCAAAAAAAACAATAGTCGTCGGATGCAATATGGCTTAAAAAAAGGATTATTGTTAATTGCGCCATTTGAGTTTCCACTTCCAACTAAAGACCAAACGCGCGATGGTTTTACTTTCGCAATTTTTTGTTTTCTTGTTTTAACTTCAATTTTTTCACAGCCAATCCATATTTTTTTAAAATTTTTAACCACGTCTCCAATTCTGAAGGCGTTTCAAACTTTAAAGTTATTTCAGCACTCATAAAAATTAATTTTAAGTCAATTATACATTTAAACGGGATAAAATCCCGAAAAATTAAAACTGCGATTGTTTCTCATTGTAACAGGGTTCAAATATGAACCCTTACTACCTCACGTTTATCGCGAGCGGCATTCGCAATTGGTAAGGGTTCATATTTGAACCCTCCGTCAGATATAGGATATTCCCTGATAGTATTTTCGGGTTTTTATCCCATTAGAAGTATATCATCCCAAACTTTTATTTTTAATTCTGACTAATCTTCATCGTCAACATTACTTCATCATTTAATTCGACATTATCACCCTCGAGTACATCAACTAAAGTTAAAGTATCGGCAAGCGTTTCGGATTTAATATAATCGGCAAAAGAATTTACGGCTGTTGCGATGTAATTGTGTTTCTGAATTAAAATCGTGATGCGATCCGTGATATTAAAATCTTTGTCTTTGCGCACGTTCTGAATACGATTGACTAAATCGCGCGCCGTACCTTCTGCCATGAGTTCATCCGTTAAAGTTACGTCGAGCGCAACGGTGACTTCGCCATCGTTCGCGACTTGCCAACCGGGAATATCTTCCGAAGTAATCAGAAAATCGCCTGCATCGAGTGGGTAAATTTCGCCATTCACGACTAAATCAAAAGCGTTTGTTTTTTCAATCTGTTTAATATCGGCTTGCGTCAGTATTTCAATCGCAGATTGCGCGCCTTTCATATT
>JAYVVO010000206.1:0-5284 GCA_043786955.1 Saprospiraceae bacterium | reverse complement strand
ACAACCCGAGTAAAGATCGCTACATCTGGAAAGATTACGATTATGCGCGCCAATTTTTGCGCGTACAAGTCAGACCAGAGTTGCCCATGCCCGTCGCTAATAAAAATGATTTATTTTATCGCCAAGATTTTCCAGGCACATATTCAGTTCTGGTGCTTGATTACGATAACAAACTTCAATATTTTAAACGCCCTTTAGTTAAAGAATGGAATAAAACCGACGAAGAACTTTTTGAAGACGCTTTAGATAATGTGGCTGCCGAAAAAATGTACAGTTCAGAAATCAGTTGGAACGATGCATACGACATCAATACGTTTGCCAATCCAAGTTATGCCGCTTCCTATTTAATTGAATTAGAACGCAACGCGCCGCAAGCTGTGGGTAGATTTGGTGCGATTGTCGCTATTCCGTTGCGTACTTTCACTATTGCGCATCCGTTAGAAAGTATTAAATCGTATGATTTTATTGGTCATTTTAAACCGATGGTTTTGGAATATTTAAAACAAGATGATATTCCAGTGTCTGAAAAGTTTTATTGGTATTATAAAGGCAGCTACGAAAAAATTAACGACCACATAAAAGATGGCAAAATGTTTATTTCTATGCCCGAAAAATTATATCACCTTATGAACAAATCAGAAGATGAAGATGATTAAATTAAAAAAATGCCGTCTCTGTAAATACAAACGCCATCTGCAAAAATTTCGCCTCCATTGCGCATATTAGTCATCATGTCATGGTGAATATTCGATTGATTTTTTCCACCACATTGCCCATAGCTTTGCCCAACAGCCATGTGAATGGTGCCGCCAATTTTTTCATCGAACAAAATATTATTGGTTTGTTGCTGAATAAGCATATTTGTTCCGATTGCGGCTTCACCAAAATATCGTGCACCATCGTGTGCAAAAAGTGCATCTAAATATTTTTCGTTTGTTTTTGCCGACCACTTTTCGACAAATCCATTTTTTACCGTCAGTTGAACACCTGTAATTTTTTGTCCACTCCAAAATGTGGGGACTGTAAAAAATATTTTACCATTCACGGAGTCTTCAATTGGTGCAGTATAAACTTCGCCAGATGGCATATTGGTTTGTCCGTCCGAATTAATCCAAATCCGATGTAAAGTATTGAAACTAATATCGGTTTTAGAGTTTGTATTCAAATATCGCATTTCGCTGCGCTGATTTAAATAATCAACAACGTGCTGCTGCGCGCGTCGCACACCAAGCCAAATATTTGTCGCATTTTCTGTCGTCAAGCCACACGCATTTAGTATAAACTCTGTATAATTTTTTAGCGACATTTTCGCAGCAGTTGCGCCTACTTTTGTCGGATATTGACACAAGCAACGTTTCAGCGCGCGCGTTCCTGTGCGTTCATTATATATTTCGTAAATGGGCTGCAGCGCTTTTTGTCGCAGCTTAGCGTTTTTTCGCGTATCTACGTCTGAACGAAATTTATCGCTATCAACGAATGGCGCACGAATGTGCAAATACGCATCGAAAGTTTCCATCGCTAATTTATACAGCGGTGGTGCTTCTGCTAGTTGCATTTTATTGGCGTTTTGCAGAAAAATATCTTGCTTGCCTTCAAATAAAAAATCAATTTCGACCACTGCTGCGCCGGCTCGCAAAGCGGCTTTATAGACTTCGCGCACCAATGGTTCGGCTAAAGGCGTGGTTTGAATAAATAATTTTTCGCCTGGTTTTATGGACAGCGAATAATTGACTAATAGCTGTGCGTATCTTTCTAAGAAAATATTTTCCATTGTTTGGGTTTATTAAAAAAACATTATTCAATCACTTTAACCTAAATCAAAATGAATGAGTGCATGAACTTCGCAGGTACAGAGACAGCTTGTTCTGAACTATATTTAAAACCGTAATTTAGGGCTGCAATATTTTAATTTTACGAAAGTCCATTTTGCAGAATTTAGTTTTCAAGGCAGCTCTTGAATGATTTTTTTATACCACTTTCTAATTTCAAAAAATTGAATAAACTTTTTAATATAAAATTAAACCATTAAATCAGCGTAATTTTTTTACAGCTTCCGCAAAATGATTCCAAATCGGTTGATCGGGTGGCGGAGCGGTGACGTTTATTATTTCACCCATAAAACTTTTGAACTTATATGCCTCAGCGTGTAAACCAATGGATTTGTCTTTTTCCGCGCGACGCGCTCCGTATTTTACATCGCCTTTAATTGGGCAACCGATGTGTGCCAATTGCGCGCGAATTTGGTGGAAACGACCAGTTTGTAGGGTAACTTCGAGAAGGAAATAATTATCGCTATCGGCTAAAAGTTTGTAATGAAGTTCAGAGGGTTTTGCATTCGGCGTAGCTTCGGGGTAAACGCGAGCTTTATTTTTTTTGGTATCGTGTTCGATAAAATGATTGAGCGTATCTTCTTTTTTGGGTGGCGAATTATTTACAATTGCCCAGTATGTTTTTTGCGTTTCGGGTTGAGTTAGAATTTGCGCGAAGTAATCGGCGGCGGCATCGTTTTTGGCAAAAAAGATGACACCGCTCACGGGTCGATCAATGCGATGCACGACGTAAAAATTTTTGTCCAATTCATTATCCGCATAATCGAGCAGAGAAATATCGCCAGTTAAATCGGGTTGAGAAGGAATACCACAGGGCTTATTAATTGCAATAAAATGTTCGTCTTCAAACAGAATCTGAATCGGTAAAATCGCGTTCGTTTTATTCTTACTCATTTAAATTAGAGTTTCGCTTTCTCTTTCAAAAAATTAATGCAAATATTCAAAAAAAATTGTCATTTTTGCACTCCCTTGCTTATTTATTTATCAAAATTGCTAATGAAATTGTTCGATGTCTATCCTTTATACAATGTTGAGCCTGTTAGTGCGCTCGGATTTGAAATTATTGACTCAAAAGGTGATACTTATTTTGATTTTTATGGTGGTCATGCCGTTATTAGTATTGGTCACTCGCACCCTAAATACATAAAAAGTTTGACGGACCAACTCAACCGCATCGCTTTTTATTCCAACTCTGTTCTCAATCCAATGCAGAATGAAGTCGCGCAGCGTATTGCTGATGTGAGCGGGTTAAATAATTACCAATTATTTTTTGTTAATTCGGGTGCTGAGGCAAATGAGAATGCTTTGAAACTCGCGTCGTTTCATAACGGAAGAAAGAAAGTGATTGCTTTCAAAAAAGCATTTCATGGCAGAACTTCAGCAGCAGTGAATGTTACGCCCGATGCAAAAATTGTCGCACCTATAAATGCTACGTTTGAAAAAGTTTTTTTCGACTTAACGGATATTGAAGGCGTTTGCGAAGAAATTTTTCAAGGCGATGTCGCAGCTGTTATCATTGAAGGTATTCAAGGTGTGGGTGGCGTTCATGTGCCATCGGCAGAACTTTTACAAAAAATTCAAAAAGCCTGCACGCTTACCGATACAGTTTTAATTTTAGATGAAGTACAATCGGGTTATGGTCGTTCGGGAAAATTTTTCGCTTTTCAACACGCAGAAGGCGTTGAACCAGATGTGGTAACGATGGCAAAAGGAATGGGTAACGGGTTTCCAGTGGGCGGTTTATTGATTCACGAAAAATTTGCACCGCGTATGGGAATGTTGGGCACAACATTTGGTGGCAATCAGTTGGCTTGCGCGGCGTGTATTTCCGTGCTCGATGTGATCAAATCGGAAAATTTGATGCATAATGCGCAAGTTATCGGCGATTACGCAATGGCCGAATTAAAAAAAGTACACGGCGTTAAAGAAGTGCGCGGAATGGGTTTAATGATAGGTTTCTCATTCGATTTTCCGATTGCCGAACTGCGCAAGCGTTTGGTGTATAACGAACATATTTTTATCGGTTCATCTTCCGAACCCAATACGATTCGCTTTTTACCGCCGTTAACTATTGGTAAAAAAGAAATTGATATTTTGGTTGCTGCGTTGAATCGTGCGATTGCGACATTATTTTCATAAATATCTTCAGGTGCGTTAACTATTCCGATCGAGCTTAATGAGATACTTTTAGTAATGTCAGATTCTATTTTAACATCCCAATGGTTAACATCTAATTTAAGAGTGTTCCCCAAAATTTGAATATTAAATTCAAACAGGACTCAAAAAACTTTAAGATTAAAAAAATAAGATAGCATGTTTCAGCGTTTTTTTTGAACAGTTTTAAGTCTTTAATAATTTTTTTAGGATTTATAAACAATAGTTCGGAACTTTTGTAACGATTTTTTTTCCTAAATACGATATAATAAATCATTTTTTTGTTATTGAGTTGGAAAAACGTGCTATATTTGCAATGAATTTACTAATCAGATATTTTAAACAGCGTTATGACTACAAATTACCGTATCATTTAAATCAACAAATTATGAAATGACATTTGCGTAAAGCAAACTTGCTTACATTCTTTTGCTGACTTCGCTGCCAGAAGTATCTTAAACTCTCTAATGGATATCCAATTAATTAAAGTAGCAAAGGAGCTTAATGTGGGCATGGGAACTATTGTCGAGTTTCTGTCTGATAAAGGTTTTTCTATCGACAACAAACCCAATGCACGGGTAAACGAGGAAATGCATTCTGCACTTCTGAAAAAATTCTCAGATTCTAAGGCGGAAAAAGAAAAAGCAGACCAGTTGTCATTTGGTAATACTAACAACAGTCGCTCAAATGCACCAGCAGTTAATGTGCAAAACAGACCGCGACCTATTCTGGATTTACGTCCACAAACAAATGTAAATCTTTCACCTGAGCCCAATGTTGAAAAACCTGGTCCCGAGTTTATTGAACGCCAAATTATTACGCTGCAACAACCGAAAGTTGTTGGCAGAATTGATTTAGACGCCCTTAATAAACCTGCGCCTGTTAAAGAGACCCAGAAAGAGATAAAACCTGAAATTACTCTCACTAATAGAGATCTTCAAAAACCGCGCCCACCGATTCAAAAGGTGGAACAAAAACCTGCGGTACCAAAATTAAACGTAGAAGAAGCACCAATTAAAGTTGAAGCACCAGTTGTATCTAATGCAGCATTGGCACCAACAGCATCGTCTGAAATTATTAATGGTGTTGAAACAACAAATTCTGCTGAAGGTAATGATTTCCATAAAATGGATGCGCCACAGTTACAGGGTTTAAAAATTAAAGGAAAGATTGACGTAGGTAGATTTAACGAACGCCCACCGAGTCAAGACACCAGAAATAATAATTATCGCGGTAATAATAATAGAACTGGACAACCACAAAATCGCACGAGTGATCCAAATCGTCCAAGTGATAGAAAT
>JAYVVO010000205.1:0-5286 GCA_043786955.1 Saprospiraceae bacterium | reverse complement strand
AAATTTAGATCCGAATTGGACAGTCAATGAAGAAAAAATGGCACTGACAAACAATGCAAAATTTATGCACTGCCTACCCGTGCGAAGAAATCAAGTTGTGACGGATGGCGTTTTAGATTCTAAAAATAGTATCGTTATTCAGCAGGCGCATAATAGAACGTATGCTGCCATGGCAGTTTTGCTTTCTCTATTAAAAATCTAATAAGTTTGAATTTCTATTACAATCTCATGCAAGAATTACTAATCATAAAAGTAGGCGGAAATGTTATTGACGACGAAGGTGTTTTAAAACAACTTCTTATCGATTTTTGTGCTGCACCGAGTCCTAAAATTTTAGTGCATGGCGGCGGTGCTTTAGCCGATAAACTTTTGGTTCAACTTAATATTAAACCTATTAAAATTGATGGCAGGCGCATTACTGATTTGGAAACTTTGGACGTAGCGGTCATGGTATATGCGGGTAGCATAAATAAAAAAATTGTTGCGCAACTCAACGCACAAAATTGTACTGCTCTCGGTTTAACAGGTGCTGATTTAAATATCATCAAAGCGCACAAACGCCCTGTAAAAACAATTGATTATGGTTTCGCCGGCGATATTGAAAGCGTGGATGCACTTAGGATACAAAAATTGTTTTCCGTTGCAGATGCTTTAGTTTTTGCGCCGATTACTTGCGATGACAAAGGACAACTTCTAAATACCAATGCCGATACCATTACGTCAGAATTAGCGGTGGCGCTTTCAAAAAATTATAGTGTCAATCTTAAATTTATTTTCGATAGCCCCGGCGTTTTAACCGATAGGTACAAACGCGAGAGTGTTATACCTATTTTAAGTTTTAGCGATTACAATAATGGTATCTCAGAAAAAATAATTACGGATGGCATGATACCAAAATTGCACAATGCTTTTATGGTGCATCAAAAAGGTATTCACAACGTCACGTTATGTGGTGCTGATAATTGGTTAAGCGGCGGTGGAACAAAAATTTGTTAGAGTCCGATTTTAAAGAAGAAATCTTTTTTAACTTTTATAATAAAATTTAGTTTGACATTAAAATCTGCGGCTATTTCCTCCATCGTTAATTTGCCACTTCTGAGAGCTTTTACTATGCCCTGCGTTTTTTGAGCACTTTTAGTTTTTTCTTTTTCTTGTTTTAAATCCGAGTGGTAAATTGACATAATTTCAAAATTTTATTGTTTACTTTTAACTTTTGCTAAATTATTTTATTTTTAATTCTTTGCCGCTAAGTTCGGAGTTTAAGACCATATATGCAATAAATGATTCCAATAATTTTAAAAATTCTGGCTTCCATTTAAACAAGGTCAAAATATTTCAATAATAGTTATTCATTTTTCCCTTAAAAGTAGAATTTTCCTCGCGTTCATTTCAATCAGAAATATTAAATCCATTGAAAAAATAGCGAGGAAAATTCATTCATTATTTTTAATTCTTAACCACCATAATCTTGGTCACCGTTAGGGTTTTGCTGTTGTTGCTTACGACCTTCTTTAGCTTTCCGGAAGATAGAAGAATCGAGTTTGCCGAATGGGAATTGTATTGAAATTTTAAACGCGCGAATATCGCGACGGCGCATGCTTTCTTGAATAAATGTAGAACCTTCTAAAACAGTTACTTGTTTGCGCGAATTGAAAATGTCGTTGACAGCTAAAGTCACGTTGGCAGCACCATTTGAAAAAGATTTTTTAATAGCGAAATCTACGTTGTACCGTTCTTTAATGTAGCCTTGCAAAATAACTTCTTTGCCTTCAAATGTTCCTGAAAGTTGTGTAGAAAAGCCTTTTCCAAATTTCAGAATTGCATTCGATTTGAAAAAATAAGACCACGCATTGGCGTTTAAACTATCCGAAGATATGGTAGTGTTAAAAACGTTGGCATTATTAGTCCATTCCAAATTGTTCGTAATTGCCCACTTAAAAGTATTTTCTAACCCAGCTTTGTTTGAAACATTGCCATTGGTAGGAATAGAGATTAATCCGCCGGCAACTTCTGGATTTGCATAAGAGTAGTTAGTAACGGGATCGTTTACGTTTTTCAAATATGCTGAAACCAACCAATTGTTGTAGCCGAAAGTTTTGTTGAAATTTGCTTCAAATGTATTAACAAACTCAGGCTTTAAACCTGGATTTCCTTTTCTGATGTTTAATAAATCGCTCGCCATAATAATCGGTAACAACTGCATGAAGTTAGGGCGATTAATTTTTCGACTAAAATTTATTTGAAATTCATCATTCGCATCTATTTTTCTGCTTAGATATAAAGACGGAAAAAAAGTATTAAGTATTTTCCCATCGCCTGGATAATTATATCCAATATCAGCAAGAGTACCAATTTTTGAAATACCATCTAAGTAAGATTGCTCAAAACGCAACCCCGCTTGATAACCCCAACCGTGATAACGACTCGTGTATGTAGTATATGCTGCGTTGATGATGTCCGTAATATTATAATCAGAAGATAACGGATCTATTTCTTTAAACCCTGGACTTGGATCAGTATAGCTGTATTGATTGTAAAGTGACTGTGAAGTTCTGTAATTATAATATCCGCGTAAACCCATTTCCCATTTAGTAGAATCGTTTAGAGGATTTGTAAAATCGAGTTGAACTACAGTTTGGTGTCCGGTGTTTTCGCCACGAATTTGAGTTAAACCCGGTTGATAAGCTAAAGCAACACCATTGGCATCATTCACCGTCGAGATCCAATCTTGACTATTCGACGAACCACCCCAACTATAATTGGCATCAATAGTCAATTCTTTTCCTTTTTTAGGGAAAGTTTTTTTCCAAATAACTTGCGTTTGCTGATTATTAAATTTGTTGAGCGGTAAAACATTCCGAACGCCCGTTTCATAAGTAGATCCATCTGCTTTCAAAAATTGCGAATTTTGCGTACCATTGACGTTGAAAACGCCACGAACAATAGTACCTGCAAACGTCAAAGTATTTCTATTATTGATAGAGTAATCGAGTGCAATTCTACCAATTTGGAAATTGGTATTAAATTGCGAAATACTATTCTGATTATAATATTTGTAAGTCGAATCGCCAGGACTATAAATAGTTTTATTCGTGTAACCATTCACTGGCACATCGTTTGAATTTACACTATAAAAACCAGTAACATTCACTCTGCCTTGTTTGATATTTAAATTAAACGTTCCGTTGTATCGGTCGTGATCTGCTGCGCCCAGACTTACGAAACCGTTGTAACCAGGTTTTCTATTTTTCTTTAATACAATATTTATTATACCTCCTGAAGTTGAAGCTTCGTATTTCGACGAAGGATTAGAAATGACTTCAACGCTTTCAATCTGATCGGATGGAATTTGATTTAAACTAAATAGTGTCGGTCTGCCATCAATATAAACAGTTGTTGACGAATTTCGAAGCTTCGGCGTACCATCCGCATCAACCGTTACACTCGGCACGTTTTTTAAAACGTCTTCCGCTGTACCACCCGATGAAGTAATATTTTTTTCGACGTTGAAAACTTTTTTATCTATACTTAAGATTGCCGAAGATTTTTGACCTTCGACAGTTACGGTTTTCAAAACTTCTGCGTTGACTTCAAGACCAATATCGCCGAGATCAATTTCAACATCTGGCGGAAACATTGTCACCGATTTAATAAAATCTTTATAGCCGATCACACTAATTTTAATTTTTGCGCCACCCATCGGTAAATTATCCAGATTGAAATCTCCATTTTCTAACGAGAGTTGACCACCGACGATACTATCGCGTTTGCCTAAAGCGCGTAAAGCAACAACTGAACCGAAAGGGATAGGTTCTTTGGTTGATTTATCAATAATTTTTCCATAAACTCGACCAATAGACGGCATTTTTCCTCCGCTCGTAATTCCACCAGGGCGTTGAGCTGACAATTTAAAATTGAAGAATATAATAAAGATGAAGACTAATAAAAAGTAGTTCTTTTTCATGTTTTTTTAATTTAAGGCGCAAAAATAAAAAATAAAATTTTGGAATGGCATAATTACTCGACGAAAGCCACAAATACGACGTCGTTTAAGGGACAAAAATTATTGTAAAAAGTTGCGATTTATTGAGAAAACTGATTCAGAATTATCATCGCAGAGGGTGCGTCTTTGGTTTCCACAAAAATATGGTCGTGATAAAAACCCGCAACGACATTGCAACTTATATTTTTATCGGCAAGGGCTTTAGAAAATGCAGCCGTTAAACCTACAGCATCTAAAGCGGAATGAACGGTAAGTTCTATCCAAGCGGCAACAAATGCATAACCAACATTTAATTTATCAGCGTCTTCTCTTTTTAAAATAAGTGTGAAACCTTCAGGCTCTTTAAAGCAGAGTATAATTTTTTGGAAATCCATGTGCGAAAAATCTTTCACACTACAGAAAACGTATTCACCTTCATACAGTTTGGGTTTCATCGATTTCAGAAGAACATCTAAATTTTTTTCGCCGTTCATTTTTAATTCAAAGTTAAGTTCCCCGTTGCGTTCATAAAGATTTCTCATAAAATAATTTAGAACCGAAAACAATCGTTACCAATTTGTGATTTTTACGTATGTATATTTACAAAAAATTTATAGATTATGATAAAATTATTTTTTAGTTTAATGCTCAGCACGTCGCTGTTTGCTTGTCAAAGTACGCCAACTAATTCTGCATCAAAAGTGGCTTTAGCGAAAGTAGTAACAGTTGATAAAATTGATACAACGGGTTTAGAAAACGCTTACATGACGGGCGGTTGTTTTTGGAAAATGGATGCGATTTACCAAATGGTGAAAGGTGTAAAATTTGTAGAGGTCGGTTACGCGGGAGGCACAACAAAAAATCCGACGTATGAACAAGTTGGTACACGCAAAACGGGTCACTCCGAAACGGTTCATATTTTGTTCGATCCCAAAATTATTTCTTACACCGATATTTTAAAAATTTTCTTTAACGTACACGATGCGTCCATTTTAAATCAAGAAGGAAATGACGTTGGAAACGATTATCGCTCTGCCGTTTTTGCTATAAACGATTCTCAAAAAAGTGTTGCCGAAAAAATGATTGCGGACATTAACGCTGGAAAACAAAAAGCGTATAGCGACCATATCGTTACAGTAGTTGAGCCGTTTAAGAATTTTTATCGCGCGGAAGAGTATCACCAAAATTACTATAATTTACATCCCGATGAAGGTTATACGTATGGCGTTGTAAGATTGAAAGTCGAGCATTTTAAATCAATGTTTGTTGATAAAATTAAAATGTAGTTTTTTAGTTTGTTTTAT
>JAYVVO010000204.1:0-5294 GCA_043786955.1 Saprospiraceae bacterium | reverse complement strand
ACCGATTGATTAATACTGTTCGAGAACGCATCTATATCAGTTTCGTTATTGGCTTCGAGATATTTTATAAAAGTAGCATTCGGTTGCCAAGAAGTTTTTAAAAAGTATTGCGAAACGAGGCTATTGCTGAAAGCCGCTTGCAAAGCACTATCAGTTGCGGGCGAATTTAAAATGCTGTAAAGCGTTTGCTTTACAGCATTTTCCGGCGATAATTTTGTAAAAAAGGTAAGTTTTTCGGTAGCATTGATGGCACGCGGTGCAAAATTTTGCTCACCAAAAAGCGGCTCAGTGTAAAGTGCATCGTTTTTTTTGATTTCAATACTGCCAAAATCTTTAGAAAAAGTTTGCACCACGTTTTCCTTTTTGATAATCGCGCCATCGTATTCAAAAAGTGTCTCGACACAATCTGGATCGAGTGTAATTGCGAGGGAATCACCACTATTCCAAACGCGATTTAACCAAGGCAATCCTTTTGTGGCACTGACGAAAATGAGATAATCGCGCGCACGCGTAATTCCGACATATAACAATCGCGCTTCTTCCTCTAAAGCGCGCAGTTCCGCTGCAAGTTTTTCTTTGCAAATATTCAATTTTTCAGAAATTGGCGTTTCTTGAGCGCGCGAATTGCCATACGGATTTACCCAAAAACGCATCCACCGATTGCCCAAAATATTTTCAAAGTCAACGTCGTTGCTATTAGATTCTATGTTCAGTCCCCAAACGTTTTCGCGCACATCTTTATCGAGTGAACTCAAAATAGTAATCGGAAATTCCAATCCTTTAGATGCGTGATAAGTTAAAATATTCACCGCGTTCTCGCCTGCGCCTGTGCTTTGTTTATCGGCGCTATTGCGCGCTTGTTTTTGTAACCACATCAAAAAATGATTTAGCGAAGCTGCTTCGTGCATTTTTTTGCAATGCTGCTCGTAATCAGTTCCCATTTTGCGCAACATTTCTACGTTTTGCAAACGCTGCGCTGCTGAACCCCACGCAGCAATTTTGCGACGTAAATCAAGTTGCGTAATGGCAGTATCTAAAATTTCTGATGCCGATAAATCTAAAACGTCGTTTCGGAGTGCGTCAATTTTTTTTATAAAATCATTGTCAGCGTGCCACGTCGCGTATTTTTCTTTATCCTCATCCTTTATAAATTCCCACCGATTAATCGAAATATCTTGCAACGCATAATTCTCTGTGAGATATAAAATTTCTGCCACAGAAAGTGAGTCTCGTTTGTCGAGCAAAAAATGCAGGATAGCAGATATTAATTTTATCTCCGTCGCTTCCATCAAACCCACTCGCGGAAAAGCCGCAGAAATTCCCAACCGATTTAAAGCGGCTGCCATGTTTGCACATTCTCGATTCGTCATACACAAAACCGCGACATCGCTTGGTTTGATGTTACGCAAAATTTTTTCCCCCTTCGGCAAAATTTGAATATCAGATTTTAGCAGCGATGCAATATTTTCCGCCGTACAATTTAATAACCACTGTGTATCCCCCTTCGAACGATTATTTCCATCGTTATCAAATTTAAAATGCCAATGTTTTATGGCGAGCGATTGCTGTAGAGACGTTGCATGCAACGTCTCATGTTGCGAAGACGTTGCATGCAACGTCTCATGTTGTAAAGACGTCTCATGTTGCGAAGACGTTGCATGCAACGTCTCGACCCGATTTACCTTCAATGCAATTTGGTTCAACGGAATTTGTCCAGCAAAACTTTTTAAAAACAAAGCGTTGCTTAAATGCACAATATCGCGACGACTACGATATGATGTATCGAGAATATTTTCTTCGGAAATACCAAAATGATCAATCACTGCGCGCATCAATCGCGGCTCGGCATATCGGAAACCATAAATACTTTGCTTCGGATCACCGACCCAAATAGAATGCGACGCAAGTTGCGAGAGCTTCAAAAAAATATCGAGTTGCAACGGATTGATGTCTTGAAACTCATCAACAAGGAGTAAATCTATTTCGTTGCGCAAAATTTCGGCAATGTGCGGCATGGAAATAAGTCGTAAAATTTCGACTTCCATATCCGTATAATCAATCAAACCGCGCTTCTTTTTAAAATTTTGATATTCCACCATCGCGCGGGCGCTCAAATCAAAAATCAAGGAGATGTATTGGGAAATATCGTTTTGGAAATCGGGAAATTTTGTATGCAGTGCCGCAAATTCTTGCAGCGCAGATACATTTTTTTCCGATTTTTTGCTAACATCTAAATTAGAAAGTTTTGCCCAAGCTGCCCAAGGCAAAAAATTATCGGTTTTTATATTAATCAGCGTTGACTTTAAAAACCCAACAACCGTTTCTGTTTTTTTTGTTGCGTCTTCGCCATTTGTTAAGTAGGAGAGTGCTTCGTTAATATTTTCTACTAAGTTATCATAATTAGACTGCGCGTTAGAATAAATTTTTTCTACACTCGGCAGTAGTGCCAAAAATGAATCAATAGATTTTTGTTTGCTTTGTTCAACAATTTCCTTAGAAAAAAAATTACCGCGCGTTACATCCGCCACCGTGCTAATGTCATTCAGCCAATCGTAATTTTTGATATCGGTTGAAAGTCCGAGACGAATACACAATTCGTTCATCACTTCCACCGTATTATTTTCCGATAAAATATGCGCGAGCGATTGATTAAACACGCGTTTTCTATCGTCATCGCTAATCACATTTACTTGCGGTGAAAGTCCACCGCTGTACGCAAAACGTTTAATCAATTTTACACCGAGTTCATGCACCGTGCCAATCAATGCATTCGAAAGTTCTTGCGCTTCATTCAACATTCCGTTTTCGAGCAAACTCATTCGCACGCGTTCTTTCAATTCCGTCGCCGCTTTCACCGTAAACGTTGTTGCAAACAAACCCGAAATCCGCGTTTCGCCACTCGAAATGCGCATCACCAATTCTTTATTGAGTCGGTAAGTTTTACCGCTGCCTGCACCAGCTGAAATTATTTGAACCATTTATCGAGGTTGAGCATGAGGGGTGAGTTGTGAGACGCAAAAATAAACAAAATGTGTCAATAATTTTTATAAGGTCGAATTTCAAATAGGAAAATGTAATGAAATTATGATTTTAATATCTACTCACAAAAAGGGGTTGAAGTCTTATAAATTAAACGTGATGTATCTGTCCAAATACGTATTTTATAAGAACCAACATCACCACCACTCATAGTAATTGTATAAGAAGAAGATGCAGAAAGAATTAATTGCCGAGATGGTGCATGAAGATTATTGACATAATTTTGGACAAAATATCCATCAGGTAATTTTATTAAATTTATTGAAGTTGGAATTGTTTTAATCGAATCGAAACAAAAAATATTAAATCTTTCGAAGATCGAGTCGTTTTCAATACTTAACCTTGAAATTCTTTTCCCATCACACGATTTAATTTCCTGATTTTTAATATCAAAAGATATTGCGTTGCTTTCACAAGAAAAAAAAGAAAAAGCGGTGACGTAAATTATAAGTACTCTGAATTTCCTCATCATATGGATTAGCAAAGCAAAAAATTAATAAATCACGCAGTTGCAAAGCCAGTAAAATGTCTAACATTTTCAGGATGAAACCCAATGACAATATCAGATGCAGGAATGCCGCGTTTTAAAAGTTCCTCTCCAACTAAAATATCTGTATTGTTGGCTAACAACCAAACCTTACCATTTTCTTTGATGCTAAAATGGAAAAGGACTGAATAAATATAGTGCTTTTCGTGCCAACCCGTTTCAACTAATTGGAATTGATGATGTACTGTATCTGTGATGAGTTGAAATTCGATACCAGGTATAGATTTATCCTCTGCTTCTTCACGAAGATAATTTTCTATAATTTTTTGATAATTTTTTATCTTTTTATCCATTTTACTATTTCAATTTTTGAAGCATCAAATATAATGATTTCTACGTTAAAATGGGCGCAAATTTTTTCGATTTCTATATCTGAGAAGAAAGCATCAAAAACTTCTTACGTTACTGCGAGAAACAAATTGCGTTCAGCATCTTTATCACTCATAAAAAATCTATAAACGCTATACTGACCAAAAGCAGCATGAAAATCATAAGTCAAAGAAGTACCCAAAAAACTTTTGATTTCAACTGCGATTTTTTCAACACCGCGTTCGGCTCCGATAATCTTTTCGCCTCCTAAATCAACTTCGAATGCTTTTTTATTAAGCCGGTTAATAAAATATGGATCATGAGTGATACTCCATCCATCTTTAATCAATGCTTCCTTAACAACTCTGTGATAAATATCTTTTGCCATAGTGCAAAAATAGTAAATTTTTTTTAACGTTTAAATATTTGGAACAGCACATCAACTATTTATTCAAATCGTTTGAAGGAAAACCCAATCTGAAAGAACTACGACAAACTTTTTTTGGTTATATTGTAAGAAATGCCGTAATTAGCGACTAAATACCAACTCAGAATTTTAAAACCATAACAGATAAATCCATAAAATCTGAAGTTATGACTTTATATGAATCAATTTTGCAATGGAGCGAAACTAAAGGTAAACTTAAAGGTAAACTTGAAGGTAAACTTGAAGGTATTATCAAATCTTTAAAACGCGGTAGATTAACTATTTCGGAAATTGCAGAAGATTTTGACGTTAGCGTTGAATATGTTTTGCAAAATAAAGCAGAAAATGGGTTGTAAGCATTTTTTAAAAACAATTTTTTTCGATGAAAAATAACACGATTCGACGCGTCATATTGCTGGGTGCATTGGCTATAATTTTAGTAATTACGACGCAAACGTATTGGGTGATGCGCTCGTGGGATTTAACGAGTCAGAAATTTGACCAAACAGCCAACATTGCGCTGCTGAACGTGGCAAAAGATATTTCGCAACTCAATCAAACGATTTTACCACAATCTAATTTAATTAAACAGCTTTCGTCGAATTCGTATGCGGTGAACGTTAACAGCCAGATTGATGCGCGTAATTTAGATTTTTATCTGAAAAAAAACTTTGATCAATTTTCACTCAACGAAGATTACGATTACGCGATTTACGATTGCCACGACGAAAAAATGGTATATGGTCGTTATGTGTCGTATTCTGCTTTAACGGATTCGGTAAGTGTTAAAAAAGAATTTCCGAAACTCGATAATCCAACGGCGACGTATTATTTTATCGTCCGTTTTCCGAAACGTACTTCTTCGCTGGTTGCAAGCATGAGTTTAACGATTGTCTTTACGCTCATTTCATTGCTAACGGTTATTTTTTTTATTTATGCACTGTCTGTTATCACGCGACAAAAAAGACTTTC
>JAYVVO010000203.1:0-5299 GCA_043786955.1 Saprospiraceae bacterium | reverse complement strand
GTAAACTTTCAACTAAAGGTTGTTCGATACTTTTTGGCAAAACGGTTTCCTTAAAACCATCTTCAAGCCAATCATTTGTCGGTTGGTCTATTCGATTTTTGTGCAAAATTTTTTCAAATACAATTGCCGTTGCCAACGCGTCGTCTAAAGCGCGGTGTCTATCTTCCACTTTAATTTTCCAGTGCGAAATTAAATTGCCGAGTGCGTGGCTTTTAATTTCTGGAAACGTTTTACGTGAAAGTTTGACGGTGCAAAGTTGTTTGCGCGAATACGTAAAACCCAAGCGTTTAAATTCTTCTTGCACAAAAGCGTAATCGAAACGCACATTATGCGCCACAAAAATGGCATTTTCAGTAAATTCTACAATTTGTTTAGCAACTTCATAAAACTTTGGCGCCGTTGCTACCATTGCATCCGTAATTCCTGTTATTTTTGTGATATTATAAGGTATGGAGCGTTCGGGATTTAGGAGCGTGCTGAATTTATCAATTACGGTATAACCATCGTGCAAAACAATGGCAATTTCTGTAATGCGCTCTCGATCGGCGCGTCCGCCCGTCGTTTCTACATCAATAATTGCAAAGAGTTTATTTTTTGTATTTTTCAAAACACGCGTACTTTAAAATCTTATTTTTATGCTAAAGCTACTAAATTCAATACGGTTTTTAATCTTTTTTGTTTTAAGTATAACACAATGTTGCATAAATAAAGCACAAAATACAAACAAATTATTTGAAAATAATACTATTACGGTCGGTGCTGAAAAATTTTCTGAATATTTACCGCTACTAAAAAATAAAAGAGTGGGTATGGTTGTAAATATAACTTCCGTTGTTGGAAAAAATAATACGCCACTTGTTGACACGCTTAAAAATTTAGGTATAAACATTCGCGCAATTTTTCCGCCAGAACACGGATTTAGAGGCACAGCGGATGCAGGTGAAAAAGTGGATAATAGCATTGATGCTAAAACTGGCATAAAAATAATTTCTATTTACGGCAAAAAATATGCACCCGATTCAACCGATTTAGTAAATATTGATGTTCTGATTTACGACATACAAGACGTTGGCGTGCGTTTTTATACTTACATTTCAACGCTGCAATATTTAATTGAAGCCGCCGCAAAATTTAATAAACAACTTATTATTTTAGACAGACCAAATCCGAATGGGCATTATGTGGATGGATTTATACTTGATACGACCTATAAATCGTTTGTCGGTATGCAACCAATTCCTATAGTTTATGGCATGACACCTGCCGAGTACGCGCAAATGCTAATAAATGAGAAAATGTTAAAAGTTGATGCATCAAAACTAAACTTAGTCGTTATTAAATGCGATGGTTATTCGCACAAAACTTTTTATCAATTACCGATAAAACCTTCGCCCAATATTCCGAATATGCACGCTGTTTATTTATATCCGTCGCTGTGTTATTTTGAACCAACCGATGTCAGCGTCGGTCGAGGAACGGATAAACCATTTCAAATTTTTGGTTCGCCGAATATGAAAACGCCGAACAACAATTTTGAATTTACACCCGTTCCGACGGAAGGTGCAAAAACACCACCACTGCAAGATAAAGTTTGTTACGGAAAAGATTTATCCGCCTTGGATTTAAAAACGCTTCAAACAGAAGCAAAAATTAATTGGGATTATTTGTTAGAAGCTTATAAAAATCATACTAAAAAAGATAGTTTTTTTTATAAAAATAATTTTTTTGAAAAGCTTTGTGGCAATAAAAATATGCGCGATTATGTTAAAGAACAAAAATCGAGTGAGTATATTCGCTCGACGTATGCAGTTGAGTTGAAAAAGTTTAAAGTCATTCGCAAAAAATATTTACTCTATCCCGATTTTGAATAATTGATTCAATTGTAGTTATTTTGCATAAAAAAGTTACTCACCAACTCCTTGCGACTCACAATCATTAAAAATCAAAAAAGTATGAATTTTTCAGTTCTAAAGTTCAAAGTCAATAAAAGAATTATTGCTATGTTAGGAGATAAAAACTACGAAAGTTATGAAGAAGCTCTTAAAAATTGTGAAAATAAAAATGGGTATGAAAATAAAATTATTTCAAAAGCACTCAAAATAAAAACAATAAAATTTAGAGAGAGGCTCGATGATAATTCAATAGTTTATAATATCGCAAATCCCAATATTTTTGCTTTGAGTAGTCTATTAAATGAGTTATCAATTGACAAAGAAATTTTAAATGTTTTAGATTTCGGCGGGGGAAATGGTGGTCATTATTTAGAAATTTTAAAAATAAATCCACAATTGAAACTTAGGTGGAAGGTAATTGAAACGTCTGAAATGGTTTTTTACATAAGCAGCTTTTCGGACGAATTTCTAACTTTTCATGATGATTTAACAAGAGTTATCGAAGAAAGCAAAACAATTGATGTACTTTATACTTCATGTACTATTCTATATACTCCAGATCCTTATAAATTCATTGAAATAATTGTAAATTCTGGAGCAAAATATATTATTTTTAACAGACAAAGTCTAAGCAAAACTGAGGGGGATATTATCAGAGTTCAAAACTCTTTACTGAGTTGGCATGGTTCAGCCGATGATAAACAAAAAGATTTTAAGGATAGCGTTATTCAATATCCGCAAATTAGTGTGAGTATTAAAAAGTTTGAAAAATTAGTCGCCCAAAAATATGATATCCTTTATACGTTCAATGATAATTCAGGATTATTGCCAGAACAACCTAATAAAAACTTGATTGGTAAAAGTTATGTTCTAAAACTCAAGAATACCTGAATCCTCAATGTGTTGGATTTGATGTTTTTTAGCTAAAATTTTTATGAAAATTGATACAAGTTTTTTTCTTTCTCTTGCAATCATTATTTGCGCATCTTGCGGTGTTTCAAAAACTCAAACAACACCGAATGTTAATAATCCCGATAGTGCAAACACACCCGCTCGACCAACAGAAATGTACATCGCTCCAGAAGAAGTTGCTGCAAAAACATCATTGGTAAATATTCCGATTCGATTTAAAGGTTCCGATATTGAAAATTTACTCAACGCCAAACTAAATTATGTAATTTACGAAGATAATAATCCAGATGATGATGGATTGATGATGAAAGCAACAAAAAATCAGAACATAACTTTAAAGCTCGACGGGTTAAATATTGATTATGTTGTGCCGTTAAAACTTTGGGTGTGGCGAAAACTTTTAGATAATGCTTGGACGGGTAAACGCGGTATTGAAGCCGAAGGTGACATCACTTTAAATTTCAGAACTACGCTAAATGTATATGGCGATTGGACGGTAGATTCGCGCACAGAATTGACGAATTACAGTTGGCAGCGCAACATGGCTGTGAAAACGGGCATCGGAAATATTGATGTGAAATATTTAGCTGATATTATTATCGGAAAAACTAAAAATGTAATTACCCAAGGTATTGACAAACAATTGAAGTCACAATTTCAATTGTTCGCGCCGATGAACGAAGCGTGGAAACAAATGCAAAATCCGATAAGTATGACGAATACTTACGGACGTTGGTGGATAAAACTTACGCCACAAAATGTGACACTTACGCCGTTCAGAAACGAAAATGATGCGCTTGTTACCAATGTTTTTATTTCTACTTTAGTTGATGTTAAAACAGGCGACAACCAGCCCACTTTTCGACCAAATTCTTTTTTACCGCCGTTTCAATACGCTTATACAACTGCAGATAGTTTCAATATAAATTTAGTAACTTCAATTCCGTTGGTTGAAGCAGAGCGCATGGCGCAAAATTATTGCGCAAATCAAACATTCAACGCAGGTGGAAAAAAAATTCGCGTATCAAAAATTGAGTTATTTGGTCAGAATGAAAAAATGATTGTCAACACAAAATTTGAAGGCGACTTCAGTGGAAATTTATATTTAGTAGGTAAACCTGTTTTTAATCCGTTGACAAACTCTGTCGAACTGCAAGATTTAGATTACGATTTGCAAACCAAAAGTTTTATGATACGGACAGCCAAATGGCTTTTTGATAGAACGATTCTGAAAAAAATTAAGGAGGCATGCGTTTTTAAAGTTGATAATAATATTACTACTCTTAAAAACACTTTGAACGACCAGATGCGCAATTACAGATTTAACAATAACGTGAGTATTAATGGTTTTGTGAACGATATTTTCATCAACGATATTCAGCTCCAACAAAACGAAATCAAAGTTTTTATAAGTTCCGTTGGCAAACTCAACGTAGAGTTAAGTAATTTGAGTAATTATTAAGTCTATTTAAAACAACTTAGCTTTGAATGAGTATTTGCATTATTTAAAGATTTTGTTCTTTTTTAATTTTCAAAACAAATTCTATACTGACTTCAAAATCTTCAGCAATTTCTTCAATTGTTAATTTATTTCTTTTTAGAGCTTTTTGGATGCCATGAATTTTACTATTTACCTCTCCTTGTGAGATTCCTTGTGAGATTCCCTCAGCTTTACCTTTTGCAATTATAGAATCGTAAGTTGACATAATTTTTGAATTTAATGATTTAGAAGTTTTTGGCGAGTTTTGAATTTTATCAATAATCTCATCGGCACTAAGTTCAGATTTTCTGGTAACATAACCAAAAAACATTTTGAAAAGTTCGACTAATTCAGGTTTTTTATCGAACGAAATAAAAAAATCTACAACATTTTTCTCAACAAAAGCACTATCATCAAGTTTCTGGTAGGCTAAAAATAAAGAATGCAAAATACTTGTGCCTTTCAATTTTTCAAGAATTTCTTTTTCGATTTCGTTAACTTTCGTAAGATGATAATTAAAACTCGGAATAAAGTTATGGAATTCTAAGGGTAATCCTTTAAAAATAGATGTAAAAGGTTTGTAGTTCCAGGTTTTCTTACTTTGATAAACTACAATCGGCAAAATAAAAGTGAGTTTTCTTTTATTTTCAATATCGGCGTTCCACATACAACACATATATGTGAGCAATTGGACAAAAATATATGCAAACGGATAAGATTTATGCTCTAATAAAAATGCAATGGCGAGTGGTCGGCTTTTTTTATTTTTTAGTTTGAAAAATGCGCGATAAACTCTGTCCGATTCAAAAGCTTTCATATCAGCCGTTCTATACGAAGTCTCATCTAATGACAAATCTTCTAAATTGATACGCTCTAAAAGTTCAGGTGGTAAAAAATAGTTCAGATAATCGAGCATGATTTGTTTAACACCAAAAAATGATTTAAACAAAGTGTCATGTTCATTCTTAAATTCTTTGTCAGTTTGTTCGCTCATAGTAAAAATAAAAAATTACTT
>JAYVVO010000202.1:0-1772 GCA_043786955.1 Saprospiraceae bacterium | reverse complement strand
ATTTTGATTTTTCACTGCTCGGTCAAGGTGTTCAAGGTAACGATGTCTATTTCTTGTACGGCAATTTTGCCTACGATGTGCAATCGCGGGGGTTCAATTCGTATCAAGAAATTTTAAACAGATGGACACCGACAAATACAAATACAAATATTCCCGAAGTTACGCTCGATGACCGCAACGGTAATGGTCGCTCCTCAACGCGTTTTTTGCAAGATGGTTCTTATTTCCGCATCAGAAATATTTCCCTGGGCTACAATTTAAAAGATGTTTTGCATTTGAAAAACATTGGTGGATGTCGCGTGTATGTAACAGTTCAAAATGCTTTCACTTGGACGCATTACACAGGTTTGGATCCAGAAATCCAAGCAAACTCAAATGATACAAAAGGTTTAGGACTTTCATCCGATCTCGCAGTAGGTGTGGATTGGGGAACTGTGCCAGCACCGCGCACATTTATAGCGGGGTTTAAAATAGATTTCTGATTTTAGTTGCTCGTTGTTAGTTGATAGTTGTCCGTTTAAGAACTTTCCGAATCTAAAAAACTATCAAATTGAGTGAAGCAACTAATCGTAGAATAAATTAATTTAAAATGAAAAGAAAAATTATTAAATATTGGATTCTGGTTTGTGCGCTCAACGTTATGGCGTGCAAAGGTTTTTTGGATAAAGAACCGATAGCAACTTTAGATGCGGGCTCATTTTTTCAAACCCAAGACGATGCTATTCAAGCGGTGAATGCGGCGTATAAATATCTGACGTTCAGCAACACGAATAATAATTTTTATTGGGCTTTTGGTACACTTGCGAGTGATGAAGCAATTACAGGAGGTGACGGTTCGCGTCAAGGATTAACTGACTTAGATGCACTCACGCATACACCACGTACAGATGAAATAAATAGTTTTTGGAAATTAAATTACAACGGTATTACGCAAAGCAATTTGGTGCTCGATAAAATAAAAACTATCACATTCGACCCTGCGGTTCAGAACCGTGTAACGGGCGAAGCACTTTTTTTGCGCGCTTATTACTATTTTTTACTCATACAAGTTTTTGGCGATGTGCCGTTGTTTACAACTATCGTATCTCCTGAAAAACTTAAAACACCGCGCACACCTAAGGCTGATATTTACACCCAAATTTTAGCTGACTGTGATTTGGCGGCATCATTACTACCAACTACTTATACTTCGTCTGATGTAGGCAGAGCAACTAAAGGTGCAGCTTTGGGTTTGGCTGCCAAAATTTGTATCTACCAAAAAAATTGGAGCAAAGTGATTGACTATACTACTAAAATAAAAGCACTCAATATTTATACTTTAATGGCAGACTATAAAGATAATTTTAGGAAAACGACACAAAATAATACTGAATCAGTTTGGGAAATTGAACATACTAATCTGGGTTTAAATTTGGGTAATTCGCTCAATCAGTGGTGGTATTCTAAAAAAATTGTCGGAGGATATGGTTTTGCAGAAGTTACACAAAATTTTGTAAATGCTTTTGAGGCAGATGATCCACGCCTCAAATTTACGGTAGCAATGAATAACGACGATTATTTTGGCGTGGTTTATAAAAATTCTTTTTCCTCCACGCATTTCAGCCCTCGAAAATTTTTGCAACCCGATAGCACCGTCACACAAAAAGCAGACGGTGATATTAATTACACAGCTATTCGCTTCGATGAAGTTTTGCTTTTTGAAGCAGAGGCATTGACTGAATTAAATCGCCTGACTGACGCGCAAGTGTCGCTTGAATTGGTACGCAATCGGG
>JAYVVO010000201.1:0-5319 GCA_043786955.1 Saprospiraceae bacterium | reverse complement strand
CTTCGCCTTCCTAAAACCATAATTTCCGAATACCGTGACACAAAAAACTTTTACTATAAATTTTTAATTGTCGTTTATTTAATAACAACTACTTAACTCCTTCTAATCGGAGTATTTTATCGAAATATTTATCGTTTCTGTTAAACCCAATCTTCGAAATTGAAGTTAATGGAAAGATTAAATAACCACAAATTAAAAAATCATGATTCTCTTGAACCACTACGAATGATTCATTATAATCAACGATAAAACCGTGCGTTTTTTCGTAAGCATGTTTCCCAACTTTCCTCGAAATTTTGCAATACTTTTTATTTTCGCAGTGGTATTTAATTTTTTCAGAAACATTCATGAGCAATTTAATTTTAAACAAAATTAGACTTTTATTCTTTTACTTTTCAAAGGAATTGCTGCATCAAATGAGGTTTTCCTAAATTAGAAAAACTTGGTTTACCTTTACGCCTCAATATAGAAATACCCTTATGACTAAAACCGACATTTGTATTATTGGCGCAGGACCTGGCGGCGTAGCAACAGCTTTGCGATTGGCGCAACTCAATATTCCGTGTGTACTCATTGATAAAGCATTTTTTCCGCGCGATAAAGTTTGTGGCGATGGGTTAACAGGCAGAACGGTTGCGATATTAAACAGAATTAATCCCGAAATTATAAATACACTTGGTGCTGAGCCTTATGCGATAGATTCTTGGGGTGTAGAATTTAAGATGGATAACAAAAAGTCGTTTCCGGTGCCGTTCCGAAAAAACTTTACGAAAGGAAAAGATATTGCGCCGTGCTATGTATCGAGACGCATGGATTTTGATAATCATTTAGTGGAATTTGCGCGTAAAGAAAAACTGATTACGTTTATTGAAGGTGTGGGAATTGATACACACCATTTTGAAAACGGCGTTTGGACTGTTTCCGACAAAACCAAAACACACGTTCTTGAGTGTAAAATTTTAATTGTTGCCAACGGTCCGCTTTCGCCGTTTGTGCGACATACTTTAAACGTAAAACCAGATCCGAAACACAATGCTGCAGCTGTGCGCGCGTATTATAAAAACGTGGGCGGTTGCCACACCGATAACTTCATTGAGCTTCATTTTTTAAAAGATTATTTGCCCGGTTATTTCTGGATTTTCCCGTTGCCGAACGGCGATGCAAACGTTGGATTTGGAATGCTTTCGAGTACGATTAGTCAGAAAAAAGTAAATCTTAAACACGGTCTGGAAGATATTATTGCGAATAGACCCGGCATTAAAGAGCGATTTGCGAATGCCACACTCGACGGCGAAGTTATCGGGTTTCCGTTACCGATGGGTTCAAAGCGGCATCAACTTTCGGGCGATAGCTATATGCTCGTTGGCGATGCAGCCAGTTTAGTTGATCCACTCACAGGTGAAGGCATTGGCAATGCCGTATTTTCTGGTTTTATTGCTGCCGAGCAAGCGCAAAAATGTTTGGAGGTGAACAATTTCTCAGCAGCCTTTTTAAAAGATTACGACACACGCATTTGGCGCGTGATGGGAACGGAATTGAATTTAAGTTACCGTATGCAAAAACTAGGTAAATTCCCGTTGGTGTTTAATTCAATTTTATGGATGGCATCGCGCAATGTGCAAGTTTCGGAAATTGTGTATTCCATGTTCAATAATATTGATATTCGCAAACGCATTTTAAATCCCATTTTTTGGATGAAAATGTTGGTGAATGCGAAATAAATCAAGTAATAAATAGAACTTACAGCGCGGAAGATTTGAGGGATTCGACAGCGCTAATCGAAAAAAAATAAATTATTTCAAAAGAATTTATTTGTGTTTTGCCTTTTATAAATTTCTATTATTTTCATAGCCTTTATTTTAAAATTACCCAGAAAATCGCTCCACGTAATTATTCACGAAATTTTTCTTAATTCACAAAGAATGGACTTAAGGAATGGTTTCAAAATTAATTATTAATGTTACGCAGGGTGGTGCAGAGCACGACAACCTTTGTAGAAAACCAGAGATCAAATCGCAAAAGGTGCAGCGCACCTTAATAGGGTTTGCTTTAGGTTAAGGTGCGCTGCACCTTATGAAATTTAATTTTACAAAGTTCTACAAATGTTAAGGTGCGCTGCACCTTGCGTAACATCAGTAAATAATAATCAAGCTTTTAATTAAAAATTTGATTAAGTTTTACCGGTTCCGATAGTCCTGTCCCCACGAAAGTTTTTCGCGCAGCGTTTTTAAATAGGTATCGCCTTGTAGTTGAACAATTGAAATGGTGAAATCGCAACGGCGCACTGCCAAACGCATGGAGCTTGAAAAAGACTCAAAGCGCGAATCGAGCGTACATAAAAAACTATCCGCTCTGCCTTCAACTTCAAAACTCACTACCGATTCATCGCTCACTATCACGGAGCGCATATTTAAATTGTGTGGCGCGACAGGCGTAATAACAAAACTTGGCAAATTGGGAAAAACAATCGGCCCGCCGCAACTGAGCGAATAACCCGATGAGCCCGTTGCAGTGGCAACAATTAAACCATCTCCCCAATAAGAATTTAAATACGCACCATCTAAATAGGCGTGAACTGTTATCATAGATGATGTTTCGCGTTTCAGAATCGTAAAATCGTTGAGTGCAAAACGACAATCACCAAAAAGTGGATGGTCGCATTCGAGTTGTAGCAAATGGCGCTGCTCTAAATTGTAGCGTTTTTGAATGAGTAACTCCAACGCTTCTTCAATTCTGGTTTTACTTATAGAAGCTAAAAACCCCAGCCTTCCTAAGTTTATTCCTAAAATAGGTACTTGACTATCGCGCACAAACGTTACTGCTTCGAGCATCGTGCCGTCGCCGCCTAAAACTATTACAAAATCGAAAGGATGCGTTTTAAAATCGAGATGACTTTCGAACGGTGCTACATCGCGTTTAAAATTGACGACACTTTTTATCTGTTTAAGATAATCCGCAAAAATATAGGTGTTAACTTCGTGTGCGTGCAAAACATCGAACAGCTTTTGAACGTATTGTATATCTTCGGAGTGAAGGACTTTACTGAAAATGACAACTTGCATTTTTCAAGGAATAAGTGATAGGGAATAAGGAAAAGTAAAACATAAATGGAAAAAAATTCCTTAAAATTTATTCCTTATTCCTCAAAGACTGCAAGATAGTTATTTTTAGAATGTTTGTGTTTAAAAACCCGTACGACCTAACAGTTTTAAAAATCCTGCTAGGTTTGTTATTTAAAATTTGTATGAAGAAACTTTTTACGCTAAGCCTGTGTGTCTGTTTAACTTTATTTTCATTCATTCCAATACAAGCACAAACCGCTGCCGTTTTCGGGAAAATTACGGAGCGTAATACCAATGTCCCGATTGAATCAGCTTTGGTATTTATTATCGGTACTAATAATTCGATTGAAACAAATGCGAGCGGGGAATACGCGTTAACTATTCCTGCGTCAAAAGTTTGTACGCTCAAAGTGCAACGCCTTGGCTATAAAGATTTTCAAATTGCGATAGAAAAATTAGACGCTGGTACGCAACGCCGATTCGATTTTGAATTAGTGGCGAGCGATGCAAAGCAAGAAGTAATTGTGCGCGAAAACCGCATGAATAACACGGGTGTCATCCATGAAGATGTAAAAGATTTTAGATTATTGCCATCCACAACGGGGAATTTAGAATCGCTCCTACCCTCTATTGCGCTCGGAACAAATATGGGAACAGGCGGTGAGTTAACGTCGCAATATCAAGTGCGCGGTGGAAATTACGACGAAAACTTGGTTTACGTAAATGACTTTGAAGTTTATAGACCACAACTTATTCGCGCAGGACAACAAGAAGGATTAACGTTTGCCAACCCAGATTTAATGCGCGATTTATCTTTCAGCAGCGGCGGATTTGAAGCGCGATACGGCGATAAAATGTCTTCTGTTTTAGACATTAAATACAAACGCCCCGATTCAATGCGCGGTTCTGTGTCTGGAAGTTTACTCGGAGCAACGGCGCATCTTGAAGGTAGTTTAAAATTAGGCAGTAAAGATAGTCGCCGCAGATTGCGTTACTTGATTGGTGCGCGCTACAAAACGACAAAATATTTACTCAGTTCTCTTGATGTAGCTGGTGAATACGTGCCGACTTTTTTAGATTTTCAAACTTACATCACTTACGATATTTCTAACACCTGGCAACTTGGTTTTTTGGGAAATTTTAATTCCAGTACTTTCAATTTTACGCCCCAATCGCGCAATACAGCGTTTGGTCTGTTCACCTATTCACTCGGAATTACGACAGTTTTTCAAGGAAAAGAATCGGATGGATTTAACAACGGCATGGGTGGCGTTTCGTTAACATATTTGCCAGAAAAACAAAAAAATCCGATGTTTCTCAAGTTCTTAGCGTCGCGCTATCAAACTTTAGAAACGGAAGGCATTGATATTTCAGGAAGTTATATTATCGGCGAAATTGAAACTGATCCGAATAAAGCCAACGCGGGACAAATTGTAAACAGTATTGGCGATGGCACGCAGCAATCGTTTGCGCGCAATCGGTTTTGGTCGGCAGTGACAAATTTAGAACACAAAGGCGGTTACGAAATGCAACTTGATCCGAAAAATCCACGCGTGACGGCAACTAATTTTTTTCAATGGGGTGTGAAATATCAAAATCAATTGGTGAACGATCAACTCATTGAATGGGAGCGTATAGACTCAGCTTTGTATTCATTGCCGCGCAATGTTGATTCATTGCTTCTGAAAAAAAGCTATAAATCTCAAAACGATTTTTCTAACGATCGCTACTCCGCTTTCGGTCAATTAACTTATACGCGTCGCACGGATAGCGTCGGCGAATTGCAAGCTACTTTTGGTTTGCGCGCATTTCATGCAACGCTCAATGGCGAAAGTTTTGTAACGCCACGTTTTCAAATTTTGTATAAACCACTTCGCAGACACAGCGATGTGTCGTATAAATTGGCTGGTGGTTTATACTACCAACCGAGTTTTTACCGCGAGATGCGCGCACCAGACGGAAGTTTCAATCCGAATGTAGTATCGCAAAAATCGGCACAAATTATTGCGGGCGTTACTTACGATTTCAACATCGGCTTTAATCGGCGCATTCCGTTTAAATTTATCAGCGAACTTTATTACAAAAATCTGTGGGATTTAGTATCTTACGATGTTGATAATGTTCGCATCACTTACTCTGGCAAGAACGATGCGACGGGTCATGTCGTTGGTTTAGATATGCGTTTGAATGGCGAATTGGTACCTGGCGCAGAATCGTGGGTAAATCTTTCGATTTCGCAAGCGCGCGAAAGTATTGA
>JAYVVO010000200.1:0-1783 GCA_043786955.1 Saprospiraceae bacterium | reverse complement strand
TCGAAGAAGTGAATGTGCGGCAAAATAAATAGACCTGCAATTACAACTGCGTAATAAAGCGGCCAAATGCGCAACACACGCCTAATATAAAAATCTTTGACCGCGATGGTTTTGAATCGTTCCTTTTCGACTAAAAGTAAATACGTAATTAAAAAACCACTGAGCGTAAAAAATAATGTTACGCCGAGTTCACCCATAATTTTTACAATGGGGTAAACATAAAAAACGCTTGGTAAACCAAAAAATAATTTAATTTGCTCCAAGTGGTGAACTACGACAGCGAACGCCGCTATAAAGCGCAAACCATTTAATCCTGGAAAAAAAACTTTACTATTTGACATTTTAGTTTTTAGTTGTTCGTTGTTCGTTGTTAGGATGCAGATTATCCCTCAACCACCAACTAATCTCATAAAGTATGTTACACAAAAGTACAAGAAAGTTACGAATTGCGAATGGCGGTAGTTGTTTTTTCGAAATTCGTTATTCGTAATTTGCGATTGAATTTGTAATTGCCTTCGTAATTCGCAATTGGTTTGTATATTAGTGCAATCTTTTAGCCAATTTTATTTTCAAACATGAATAAATACTTCACGGGCTTTTTTTTCTCCCTTCTATTTCAAAACATGATTGCGCAAACCAGTAGCGACATTAATATTATTCCGCAACCTGCATCAATAATTCGAAACGTCGGTGCATTTAATTTTAACGCAAAAACTAAAATTTTTATCGTTGCCGATGCCGATACTGCCTTAGAGGCAACGGTAAAATCTTTTATCGAGGAAATTCACGCAGGTTCGGGTACAACTGTTCAGACAAAAGTGGATGAAAAAAAAGCGAAGCGGACTAAAAATGTTATCGTTTTCTTTTTAACAAAAGATGCTAAACCGACAAAAGAGGCATACACTATTAATATTGATCAAGACCGCGTGAACATTTCAGCCAACACCAACAGCGGAATTTTTTATGCATGCCAAACACTCCTGCAACTTGCGCCGACGAGTGTTTTTAATAATGCCGTACCTAAAAATTATTTTTCGTTTCCCGCCGTAACCATTGTAGATGCGCCGCGCTTTGGCTATCGAGGTATGCACCTCGATGTTTGCCGACATTTTTTTCCAGTCAAATTTGTCAAGAAGTTTATTGATTTGCTCGCACTGCACAAATTCAATACGTTTCATTGGCATTTAACAGACGACCAAGGTTGGCGTATTGAAATAAAAAAATTTCCCCTCTTAACCGCTATCGGTTCGCAACGCAAAGAAACGATGGAAGGTAATTACTCTAAAAAACCACGCACGTTTGATGCCACACCTTATGGCGGATTTTACACGCAAGATGAAATTCGCGACGTTGTGCAGTATGCTCAGAAAAAATTCGTCACTATCATTCCAGAAATTGAAATGCCTGGACACGCTTTAGCGGCGTTGAGTGCTTACCCAAATCTTTCGTGCGATAGCACAAAAAAATACGAAGCAGCTACAACTTGGGGTGTTTTTGAAGATGTTTTTTGTCCGAAAGAAGAAACGTTTAATTTCATTGATGGCGTTTTAACCGAAGTCGCAGCGTTATTTCCTTCAGAGATTATACATATAGGCGGCGATGAATGCCCAAAAACCGCTTGGAAAAAAAGTGAGTTCTGCCAAGATTTAATGAAGCGTGAAGGTTTGAAGAACGAAGAAGAATTGCAGAGTTATTTTATTCGCCGTGTAGAAAAAATATTAGCTTCCAAAGGAAAAAAACTTTTGGGTTGGGATGAAATTTTAGAAGGTGGACTATCGCCCAC
>JAYVVO010000199.1:0-1790 GCA_043786955.1 Saprospiraceae bacterium | reverse complement strand
CGACCAAAAATATTTCTTCGTACTTATTTTCTTTCGTCACGCATTCAATTAAGAAACGTAAATCATCCGTAAAACCTGTATGATATGTGCAGAGTAATCTGTTGTCTTCGCCACTGCAACTTCTGTGATTTAATGCTACAGCGTGATAATTATTTTTTGAAAATAGCGACATTGCGCCGAGCATATATTTTTTTTGAGAATTGCCCTCTAAGCCAGAAAGTACAATCACAAGTTTTTTTGAGGCGTTTTCTTTTAACCAATCAATATCAATAAAATCGCCGTCGAGTAATTCAAGGCGTTCGCGTTCGTATTTTAGTTGCGGCGCATTGCGTGCCAAGCTTGCTAAAATAGTATTGATGTGTGTGTTTTTGTAAAACCAATTCGTTTTGTAAGTTGATTGTATAAGTGGCATTCTAAAATTGTTAGATTTTATTCAGTTCATACTTTTTCCTCCGAAAATAATACGTCGCAAAACCTGCGATTAATAACAGAACCAACGGCAACCCAATATTTAAAGCGCGCCAAAAACTAATTTCTGCTTTGGCTTTCGTAGTGTCAAGTAATCGCAATTTAATTTCTTTGCTGCGCGCTTCTATAATGCCGTTTTGATCCAATAAATATTCTACGGAATTTAATAAAAAATCCTTATTCGCAAATTTATAATTTTCAAAACGATTATAACCCAACGGCAGTAAAGCATTTTTGCGCGTATCGTATTCGTTGCGCGCAATATCGCCATCGGAAACAACAATCATTTTTGTGAGTTTACTTTCTTCCAAATAATTTAATCCTAATTTTTGAAGTACGCCCATTTGTTCTGCACTCACTCTGCCGGCAAATAAACTGGAAAAATTACCTTCGGCAATGGCAGCAACCGCTTGCGTTCCTTTATTAAATTTTTCTGGTTCAACGGGATAGCGTAAAAATTCAAAATTGAGTTCTGTTGGTACATATTGTAATCTACTTTTGGAAGATGATGCTAACAGAATAGTTTTTTTCGTTGCAACTTTTGTTTTTACGGTGTCTAAGCTCGAAGGAAATTGCAACCACACGCGATCTAAACTTTTTACAATCGGATGTTCGGAACTTGGCGACATAATAGGGTAGTAATACCAAGGAAATAATTCGAGTTGTGGTTGTGTGCCGATAGCGCCGACGCGCATCGGAATACGTGCGCATTCTAAATCAAGAATCAAATTAGGTTGAATTCTGAAACCGTATTTAAAAAGCAAATCATCCAAATTGAGTTGCCGTTCGACAGGAACATATTTTCCTGTTTTTTGCATCGCTGCTAAATCAACGTCGAGTTTATCTATCAACCAAATAATTTTTCCGCCTTGCATGACATATTGATCAATCAAAAATTTTTCTTTTTCAGAAAAAGCTGTTTGCGGTTTTGCAACGATGACGATGTCAATTTTCGCCGTGTCGCGAAAAGGAATTTCTATGACGGAATCTAAATTGAAAAATCCTACATTATAAAATGGTGCAAGACTGTGTTCTAAATCTGCCGTTTCGGTTTTATCTAATTCGCCATGTCCGCGCGAAAAAAATATGTTCGGTCGGCGATTGTTCAACAACTTTTCAATAGCATTAGAAAATTTATATTCTAAAAGCGAAACGCTGTTGTTCAAAACAATTTCTGGGTTTTGACCAGGTACTTCGTTTTCAAGCAGTTTGACATTGGTTTGTCGGTTTCTATATCTCACAATAGCATACGGAAAAATATATTGCTCCGTTTTTTGGTCATTATCTACTAAGCGCAACCGCGTGGGCGTTAAACCTTCTTC
>JAYVVO010000198.1:0-1792 GCA_043786955.1 Saprospiraceae bacterium | reverse complement strand
TATATATTGAGTTACTACAAATAGAAAATGGGGAAATCTTAAACGAAAGAATAAGATTGCCCCATTTTAATTTAAAAAGTTTATACAAAATGGAAATTGCTGAAAACCCTGCGCGGAAAAACTTAACTATTTGGCTTTCGTTTTTATTTTTAACCGTTGCTTGGGGTAGTTCCTTTATTCTGGTAAAAAAAAGTTTAATCGCTTTTCCACCCGTCATCGTCGCCTCGTTGCGATTGAGTTCTGCTATGTTAGTCATGTTTCCATTTGCCATTCGGCACTTCAGTCAAATACCCAAAAATAAATTAAAGTACGTCGTTTCGAGTGCGTTTCTCGGCATCGGTATTCCTGCGTTTTTATTTGCACTGGCGCAAATGGGAATGAATAGTTCCATAACGGGTATTTTAAACGCCCTAACACCGTGCATGACTTTTTTAATCGGCATTTTGTTTTTCCAACAAAAATCGAATGCGCTTAAAATTTTAGGTTTATCGCTCGGGTTTCTCGGTTCTGCTTCGCTCATTTTTTTTAATGCCAAAGGCGAATTACATCTCAACGTTTATTGCCTTACAATCATTCTCGCCACGCTGATGTATGGCGTAAATTTAAACACTACAAAACGTTTCCTAAGTGACATAAAACCGATTCATCTTTCGACTGTTTCAATTTCTATTGCGGGCTGTTTCGGAATCCTTATCCTTTTAACCACCAATTTTGTTGAAATTTTAAAAACAAATCCCAAAGCCACATTCTCATTAATAACGGCACTAACTTTAGGCATTGTCGGAACAGCCTTTGCGCAAACGTTGTTTAATAATTTATTGAGCAAAACTTCAGCATTTTTTGCAAGTTCCATTACCTATTTTATTCCTCTCATGGCATTGGTGTGGGGAATTATTGACGGCGAAACATTATCGGTATGGCATTATTTCGGTATGGTGCTGCTTATTGGCGGCATTATTGTCATCAATCGGTTTAAGTAAGTTTGTCACAGTATAACCAGAATATCCTTGTCATTTTTAAGCAATGAAACCTACAACAATATCATAAGCATGTTTGTATAGGTACAATTGATGTAACTATAAACCTACCCAATATGATGGTTGCTTTTTGCATAGTCCTCGTAATTCCTAAATTGCATTCGTAATTATTCAATGTGCAATACTGAACTTCTGCATGTGTACTAAAGTACCGTTGACATCAATAACACAAAGATAAATGCCTTGACCGAGACTTTTTGTTTCGATTATATGTGAACCATTACCTGCGCCAAGTTTTTGCGAATAAACTTCGGCACCTGCTTCATTAATGAGTGTGATGCGCACCGAGGCAGCGTTCTCTACGCTGTAATTAACGATGACATAGCCATTCGCTGGATTCGGCGATACGCTGAAATTTTTGTTCGCGCTTAAAAATTGTGCTGCATCCGTTTGGGCAATTTTGTTTGAATCTAAAGTTGCAACAGCTAAAACATTATCTACCTTTTTTATTTTGGTAGAATCCGTCGGTAAACTGACGAGCGATTTCGGATTGATGGGCGTTTTACCTTTTACCCACAACGCAGCTTTAGAAGGTAAATGCGCGCGAATCGTATCTCCTATTTTAGTACTGACAGAATACACAGGTATTTTTAAATCGTCGTCGAAACCTTCGCTCTCAAGTTTATCACCGTCTTTTTTTGTCGCATCGAAAATAACGATAATAGCAGCAGCACCCGCTTTTTGCGCTTGCAAACTTTTTTCGCTTTGGTCGCAATACAGGTCGTAATCAATCAGAACAATTTTATCTTTTAAAT
>JAYVVO010000197.1:0-5356 GCA_043786955.1 Saprospiraceae bacterium | reverse complement strand
AAGAAAATAAAGCAAAAATTGATGGCGAAACTTTGCTACAATTTATTGCACCCCAAGATATTAAATCGTTCGGTATCATTCCAGAATTGGTGGGTCGTTTGCCCGTCATCACGCATTTAGAACCTCTTGATTACGAAGCATTGCTCCGCATTCTGACAGAACCTAAGAACGCAATCATCAAACAATATAAAAAATTGTTCAGACTTGAAGGTATTGATTTAACTTTCACGGAAGATGCACTTGGGTTAATTGCGCAAGTCGCGCTCGACTATAAACTTGGTGCGCGTGGGTTGCGTTCTGTTTGCGAAGCGATTATGACAGACCTTATGTTTGAATTGCCGTCTTCTAAAAATGTAAATGCATTTGAAGTAACGTACGATTACGCTTCCGATAAACTTGTGAATACGTTTATAACGAAATTGAAAGTAGCTTAATTTAGTTGATAGTTGACAGTTGACAGTTGATAGAAAACAAGCAATCAATAACAGTCAACTGTCAACTGCCAACCATCAATTATGAAAGTTCTTATCACCGACGACGTACACCAATCTCTCATTCAAGGATTAGAAGCACTTGCATTTGTGTGCGACTATCAGCCTAAAATTTCAGACGCAGAAGTACGCACTATAATTTCTGATTATGCCGGTATCATCATTAATTCTAAAATAAATGTTGATAGCGCGATGATAGACTTGGCAAAAAATTTAAAATTTGTCGGTCGTGTCGGTTCAGGAATGGAAATAGTGGATATACCTTACGCTGAATCAAAAAATATCGCAGTTCTAAGTTCGCCGGAAGGAAATAGAAATGCTGTTGCTGAACACGCACTCGGAATGCTGTTGAGTTTGATGAACAATATGAATCGCGCGAACGATGAAGTTAAAAATTTTGTTTGGAGACGCGAAGAAAATCGCGGCGCAGAATTATTAGGTAAAAAAATTGGCATCGTTGGGTTCGGAAATACGGGGAGTAGTTTTGCTGCAAAACTTCTGGGATTAGGTGCAGACGTTTTAATTTTTGATAAATATTTAACCAAGGGTTATTTAAAAAAGTTTCTTCCAAAAAATATTGCGCAAAAACATTTTACAGCACCGCGTAAAAGTTTTATCTCGCCTGAAATTGATACCAATACTTTTAACTACAATTTTTCTAATTACACAGAATCAATTCTCAACGAAATTCAAAGCGAGTGCGACATCATAAGTTTTCATTTACCACTGACAACTGAGACAAAACATTTTGTGGATGAAAATTTTTTAGCACAGTGTGTAAAACCTCTAATTCTTATTAACACATCGCGTGGAAATGTTATTGAAACAAAAAGCCTTTTAAATGCTTTAAAAAATAAAAAAGTGCGCGGTGCTTGTCTGGATGTTTTTGAAAACGAAAAAGTAAACTCTTACTCTACTTCTGAGCGCGAAATGTATTCAGAACTTTACGGTTTTGACAATGTTTTTGTAACGCCACACATTGCGGGTTGGACTGTGGAATCAAAGCAGCGATTGGCGGAAATTCTATTAGAAAAAATTAAAGAAATTGTCTAAAATTAAAAAAAAGAATTTGCAACCTTACAGGGTTATTTTAGTTAGTAAAGTTCGAGAAATTATTGAATAAAAAGTAATTTTGAGCGTTAATTGTAATCATTAAATAAATCAAAAAATGTTTTTAAAAATAAAATGCGCACTACTAAGTGTCTGTTTTTTAATTTCGATAGCAAGTGCGCAAAATAAAGCACCCGATAATTGGTTTAATCTCGACGCCACAGCAAATAATGTCAATGGTGTTAGTACAGACAAAACTTACGCAGAGTTGCTAAAAGGTAAAAAAAGTCAGACAGTTATTGTTGCCGTTATTGATGGCGGTGTAGATTATAACCACGAAGATTTAAAAAGTATTATGTGGACGAACACTGGCGAAATACCAGGCAATGGTAAAGACGATGATGGAAACGGTTATGTGGATGACGTGCATGGTTGGAATTTTTTAGGTGGTGCAGACGGCAAAAATGTAAATCACGAAACGATTGAGATGACGCGCCTTTATGCAAAAATAAAACCTAAGTACGATAATATTGATTCAACAAAAGTAGCGGCTTCCGATAAAAAAGAATACGAGTTATACAAAAAATGGAAAAAGGAAGTTGAACAAAACATTCAAGAAGCGCAAGAAGAATTGGCACAGTTAGAATCTATTAAAACAATTGTTGCTGGCGGATTGGATGCTGTGGCAGAAAAATTAGGTGATAAACCGGCTACTAAAGAAAATTTAGAAGCCATCAACGCTGGCACAAACCCAAATCTAAATGCTGGTAAAAATATTTTGCTTAAACGTTTAAGTACTGAAAGTGGTACCATTACGGTTAAAGGTGTGAAAGATGATTTGATGGAACAGATTCAAGAAGGTATTGATCATTACGAAACAAAAGCTAAATACCAATACAATGTTGATTATAATCCGAGAAAAGACATCGTTAAGGACGATCAGAACAACGATTATGAACATAATTACGGCAACAACGACGTTAAAGGACCCGATGCCATGCACGGAACGCACGTTGCAGGTATCATCGGCGCAATTCGAAATAATAATATTGGCATTAATGGCATAGCTGATAACGTTCGGATTATGGCTGTGCGCGTTGTACCCGATGGTGACGAACGCGATAAAGACGTTGCGAACGGCATCATGTATGCTGTTGATAATGGCGCGCAAGTCATTAATATGAGTTTCGGAAAAGGTTATTCTTGGGATAAAGCTGTAGTTGATAAAGCCGTTAAATATGCAGCTGCACACGACGTACTCATCGTTCATGCGGCGGGTAACGATTCAAAAGACAATGACGACAAAGCAAATAGTAATTTCCCAACTGCGAAATATGAAAAACCAGGTTGGTTTCACAAAAAGAAAGCACCGAATTGGATTGAAGTCGGCGCGCTTTCTTGGAAAAAAGGTGAAGATGCGGTTGCCAGTTTTTCTAACTACGGACACGAAAACGTTGATGTTTTTTCACCAGGTGTAGATATTTATTCTACTGTTCCTGATGGAAAATATAAAAGTCTTTCTGGCACATCTATGGCTTCGCCTGTGACTGCTGGTGTTGCTGCACTTATTCGCTCTTACTTTCCAACTTTAACCGCCGAGCAAGTTAAAATGTGCATCGAAAATTCGGTGACTAAACAAAATTACCAAGTTAAAAAACCAGGTAGTGATGTGACTGTTCCTTTTAGCAGTTTGAGTAAAACAGGCGGCATTGTGAATGTTTATGAAGCCGTAAAATTAGCTTCGACGGTGCAAGGTAAAAAGAAAATTAAAACTACTGCGCCTCGTGCGTGATGGGTGGGTATAATACACCTCGCAAGTTTTAAAAATCTGAGAGGTGTAAAAAAACTTACGAGGTTTGTCTTCGAAATAATAAAAAAAGCTGCTCGAATGGGGCAGTTTTTTTTTTGAAAAATTTCTGGGATAAGTTTAGATACAAAAAAATAAATTAATTTAGCATCTACTACTTTTTTGCTGCCGATGCAAATAAAGCGGCGCCTACAATACCAGCGCTGTTGAGGAGTTGCGCAGGTTTGACAGGCGTTTCTATTTTAATTTTTTCTTCAAAATCTTCAAAATGTTTACTGATGCCACCGCCGAGAATGATGAGTTGTGGTTGTAAATACTGTTCAATCAATTCTAAGTACTCGTTAAAACGTTTTGCCCATTTTTTTATAGGTAAATCTTCACGCTTGCGCACTGAATCAGCTGCGTAGTGTTCCGCTTCTACGCCATTTTTCATAAAAAGGTGTCCGAGCTCTGTATTGGGTAGTAAAGTTCCGTTTATAAAAACTGCAGTTCCAAGACCTGTACCAATGGTAATCAAAACAACTGTACCCTTTACATTTTTGCCAAGCCCAAATCGCATTTCAGCTATTCCGGCTGCGTCGGCATCGTTCAAAGCAAAAACTTCACAGTTTGTAGCTTTTGAAATCGTTTCTTCAATATTGCAACCTATCCAAGTTTTATCTAAATTGGCTGCTGTTAATGCCGCCCCATTTTTTACAACCGATGGAAAACCTACACCAATTCGACCAGAATAGTTAAAGTGTTTCGTTATATCAGCCGCAATTTGAGCTACATTTTCGGGCGTGCTTTCATTAGGCATATCAATCCTAAAACGTTTTTCTAATAATTCGCCTGTAGAAATATTTACCATAGCACCTTTAATACCCGATGCACCAACATCAATACCCAGAAAATGTGTGTGTTCCAAAATTAGTTGTAAGTTGTTAGTTGTTAGTTATTAGTTGTTAGTTGTTAGTGTAAAAGTGTTCTCAAACGAACAACGAAAATCTAACAACGAACAACGAAAATTATCTAATGACTCTCATTGTCATTTTAATATCTTTTATTGGTCTGTCGCGCCCGTCTTTTTGTACGGCAGCAATTTTATCAATCACATCCAAGCCTTCGATGATATGACCAAAGACAGTGTACTCCCTATCTAAAAAAGGTGTTCCACCCAATTCTAAATAAGCGGCGCGAATGTGCGGCGCATAACGCGCACCTTTCTGGCTTTCAAAATAATCGAGTTGTTGCGCTGTCGGCACTTTACCTTGAACGATATAAAATTGCGAACCACTCGATGCTTTTTTTGGATTGCCCGAATCGCCTTGTCGCGCTGCTGCTAATGCACCTTTAGTGTGCGCTAAGGTATCCACAAATTCTGCTGGAATAGTATAATTAGGTCCGCCAACTCCGAGGGATTGATTTGGCGAAGCGTTCTTAGAATCTGGATCACCCCCTTGAATCATAAACTCGGAAATAACACGGTGAAAAATCGTGCCGTTGTAATATCCTTCTTCTGCTAATTTCAAAAAATTGTCGCGGTGCAATGGCGTAGCATTCGATAGTTCAACGACCATCGTGCCGAGTTCCGTTTCAATTTCGACCAAACAATTGAGCGGTGCTTTAACTTCTACTTCTTTTTTACTCTCGTTCATTTTTTTTCCTTTATAAGCTTTAAGGGTAACGGTATAGCTACCAGAATGTTTATAAGTGTGTTGCGTATTTATTTCGTTCGATGTTTTACCGTCGCCAAAATTCCACTCATAACGCTCCGCTTTTTGTGAAGTATTTTTAAATTCAATTGGTGCTGGTGCTTCGGGTTTTTTAGCAACGTAATTAAATTGCGCTAAAGGTTTGGCACATTGCGCAAAAAAAAGAATTAATCCCAAGGGAACTAAAACGTGCGCGGTCTTTTTAAAAATCATTTTTACGGCATTTTCTTATTTAGCGTAAAAATAGACTAACGGCGCGTAAGTTGTGAATTTCTGACAAAAAATTTTTTACCTTCGTAAAAAATTTAGTGATG
>JAYVVO010000196.1:0-5359 GCA_043786955.1 Saprospiraceae bacterium | reverse complement strand
GATACACACCAGCAGATTCTCCCTTTTTATTATTAAATCCACCAAATGAATAAAACTCAAAATCGGTGCTGAACGGAATAGATAAATTGTACATGATGCCACCACCTCTCACTTTTGAGTTACCTACGCGCATATCGAAAGTTTCACGCGTTAAACCTTTTGAAGTGTTTATGGAATCACTTTTATCAACCCCACCAACGCTGGGCCAAACTTGACCAGTAAATACGCCTGTTCTATTACTTTGATCGCGATAAGTATATTCACCCGTAACATTTAAATAGCCTTTAGAACCAATTGCGATGCCATAATTTAATCCTGCTTGATACGTCTGACCGTCTGTTACATTGGTGTAATCATTGGTTGATGAAGGCGACGCGCTGGGATTGACGCGATTAATCGCGTAATATTTCTGATAACTCGTTACGTTCGCACCGCCACTTACGTTTCCTGTAAGTCCTAAACTGCGTTTTAAAACAATATTTATCACCCCAGCAATTGCATCCGAACCGTATTGTGCTGCTGCACCATCGCGCAGAATTTCTATGCGTTCAATACAAGTAGCTGGAATAGCATTTAAATCTGTACCTACTGTTCCGCGATTAACGGTTCCGTTAACGTTCACCAAAGCATATTGGTGTCTGCGTTTTCCGTTTACTAAAACCAAAACTTGATCAGGACCTAATCCGCGCAGTTGCGCAGGATCTATATGATCGGAACCGTCAGAAATAGTTTGACGCGTTGATTGAAAGGAAGGTGCTACATAGGTCAGAATTTGATTTAAATCTACTTGCCCAATATTATTCACAACATCCTTTATAGGAATAACATCAACGGGTGAAGCCGTTTGTAATTTTGTCCGCGTTTGGTTTCTCGATCCAATAACGACAACATTGTCGAGTTCTGTTCCACTTGAAAGCGCAATATCGTATATTGTGCTCGAAGTTAAATCAAGTGTAAGCGTAGAATAACCGACAAAAGTAATCTCAAGCGTTTTTGCATCGGTTGGTACGTTGCTCAAACTAAATAGACCGTTAGCATCTGTCACTACACCATTAGTTGTTCCTTTCACCAAAATAGAAGCACCTATAAGTGCTTCTTTAGAATCGGCATCTTTCACCATGCCCGTAATCGTCCGTTGTGCTAATAAACCGAACGTGTTTACATTTATAAAAACAAAACAAAGAAATAGAAATTTTTTCATACAAAGTAATTAGTTAAATTAATGGGCAAATTTAATGTTTTGATAAGGATTAGTTTAAGGTTTTGGTATTTAATATTTGTACAAGTCAATATTTTTGTTTAAACGACTTTATGTGTTTTAATTATCTTTGCGTAACACCAGAAATTAGTTCTAAAATACTAAAAAATAATCTAAAAGAACGCCAGAATTAATTACAACAGCAGAAAACTTGATAAAATTACAAGCCGAATAAATTCTGGAGTATTGGAATCCCAGCTTTTCAAAGGACTTATGTCTTGAAATAAAATCAAATTCTTGATCTCTTAGATAGTGTAGTTAAAAACTATCCGATTGGAAGCATTCTATTATCGAGTACAAGTGAGAGATTGAAACATACTATGAATATTGCAGGCTATAAGATTCCGGACAATGCAGTCGAACACCCCGTAAATTTTGTTATTGACGGTCATATCCTACTTTTTTAGTAATAAGACCGAACAAGATAAAGCAACTGATAGATAGAATCCTAATCTCGATATTTTTGAATATCTAATTTCGGCTCTGTTCAATAAAAAGATGTTTCTTGTCTCGCGAAAGCGTGTGATAGCTCCAATGTGCGCGCAATATCTTTTTTAGAATGTTTGTACGAAAGAAACCATGACTCAAACGGCGACGGCGGTAAATACACACCATTCTTGAGCATGAAATGAAAATAACGTTTGAAGCGTTCTAAATCGCAAGCGGCAGCAGTTGGAAAATCAACAACGGCAAATTCGCCGAAATGAACACTTATCATTGATCCAATTTGATTAACGGTGTGTGGTATATTTTCTTCCGCAAAAACTTTTCGCAAACCATTTGCTAAATCTGCTGTCGTTTTATTAACAATATCGTAAATTTCAGGATGTGCGAGTAAAGTTTTTAAAGTTACGCTGCCTGCCGTCATCGCCAACGGATTACCCGATAAAGTTCCTGCTTGATACACATTGCCGAGCGGAGCAACGCGCTCCATAATTTCTTTTTTCCCACCAAAAGCACCGACAGGCAAACCACCACCGAGAATTTTTCCCATCGTTACCATATCGGCATTAAATCCGAGCATTTGTTGTGCACCGCCAAAACTTAATCTAAAGCCTGTCATTACTTCATCGGCGATAAAAATTATTCCATACTGATTGCAAACTTCGCGGATATAAGTCAAAAATTCTATCGTCGGAACAATACAACCCATGTTTCCTGCAACAGGCTCAACAATAATACACGCTAAGTCCGCATGATGCGCTTCAACAATTTCGCGCACACTTTCAATATTATTATATTCAGCGACGAGCGTATCGCGCAAAACGCCTTCGGTCACTCCATCAACTACCTGAATACCCAAAGTTGCTACACCTGAACCTGCTTTTTTCAAAAACGAATCGGCGTGACCGTGATAATGACCATTAAATTTTAAAATTTTAGCACGTTTCGTAAATCCACGCGCCACGCGAATAGCCGACATACACGCTTCGGTACCCGAACTACAAAATCGCACCAATTCAACATTTGGTACGTTTTCGCAAATGAGTTTTGCCATTTCGTATTCTGCAACTGTTGGCGCACCATAGGAAATGCCAACTCTGAGTTGTTTTTTTAAACCCGCCACAACATCCGGATGTTGATGACCGAGAATCATCGGTCCCCACGAACAAATATAATCAATGTATTTATTCCCATCTTCGTCAAATAAGTAAGCACCTTTAGCAGCGTGCATAAACACGGGCGAACCCCCCACTTGTTTGAATGCTCGGACAGGTGAATTCACACCGCCTGGAATATATTCCGATGATTTTTTGAAAAGTTCTTCGCTGTTTGTGTACATAAACTTTTTTTAGAGTGTGCAAAGGTACAAACTATTAAAAAGATTTTCTGATTTTGGTTGAAGTGGCTAATATGTTTAGATGTAGGATAAATTAAGCGATTAGTTTATTTTATCTTGCATTTAAACAAATTCTCTTACCAATTTTATAGCTTCCAAAATATGTTCAACTCTGTTTTTAGAGGTTGGATTATCCATAAATTTTAATTAGGTCTTTACTTGCAGATTCTAAAGCAAAATCTTTTAAATATCCTTTTTCAACTAAGTCAACTTTTATTTTAATTTTATTTTCCAAAATAAACGCAATATCAAGTAAGTCGAACATTGAATATTTTTTCGCAGTGTTCAACTCGACTATAATATCCACATCACTACTTAATTTTTCTTCCCCTCTCGCGTAAGAACCAAATAACCAGGCAGTAGATACGCGACCATCTTTTTTTTAAAAGTTTGAATGGATTCAATGAAACTACTCACGGTAATACATTTAGATAAAATTTTTTAGATTTAAGTAAAGTAATTCTACTTTGCAAAAAAATGAGGAATTTTATAAATTTTAAAAAATGTAAACACCCCTTACTTATTCGCCAATTGCCCGCACGCGGCATCAATATCTTTTCCACGCGATTGACGCACAGTAACCATGACACCATTTTGTCTCAAAATTTGTGCAAACTGATTGATCGTATCGTCTTCGCTTTTTGTAAAACTTACGCCGTCAACGGTGTTGTATTCAATAATATTTACGCGGACAGGAAATTTTTTACACAGTGCTATGAGTTGATAGGCGTCGGCGATAGAATCATTAAAGTTTTTAAAGGCTATGTATTCGTAAGTGATTCTGTTTTTTGTTGTTTCATAAAAATAACTCAGCGCATCCATTAAAACTTCCAAATTATTTTGCTCGTTAATCGGCATAATTTCGTTACGTTTTTCATCGTCGGCGGCGTGCAAAGAAATGGCGAGATTAAATTTTACATTGTCATCGGCGAGCTTGCGAATCATTTTAGCGATGCCTGCGCTCGAAACCGTAATGCGTTTCGGCGAAAACGTCAAACCTGTAGTGATGCGTTCCACGCTTTCCATCATATTTTTATAGGTCAAAAGCGGTTCACCCATTCCCATATAAACCACATTCGTAACAGGGTGTTCGTAATTTTGCTGTGTAAAGCGATTCATCAACACAACTTGGTCGTAAATTTCGGAGGCATCTAAATTTCGAATGCGACCCATTTGTCCAGTAGCACAAAATTTACAAGTCAAACTGCAACCAACTTGCGTGGACACACAGACCGTAAAACGTTTATCACTCGCCACAGGAATCATTACAGTTTCAATCAAATGTCCGTCGTGCAAACGGTAGCGCACTTTATACGTGCCGTCGTCGCTGAGTTGACTTTTATCTAAGGTAAGCGTATTGAAGTAATAAGACTCTTTAAGTTTTTCGCGCAGCAGCACCGATAAATTTGTCATTGCATCGAACGACGTTACGCCTTGCGTCCAAATCCAATCGTAAATTTGTTTTGCGCGAAATTTCTTTTCACCCAAACTCTCTATAATATTATTTATTTCTTCCGAATTGAACGAACGTATATCGCGCTTTGCAGCAGTGTGTGTCATTAATAAATTTTGAAGTGCAAATTTACGACATAATGACGTACATAGTTTAAGAAATTACGGACGGTTTAAACAGTGCCGTCAAAAACGCCATCGTATCCACACCATCGGCGTAATCATTCAATCGTGGCGATTGCGCTTCGCCAAATTTTAAAGTCGGTGAAAACGATAATTTTTCATTGGAGACAACCAATTGTATGCTTTCTTTTTTTTCTTCAAGCGAAGCGTTCACTTCGTCTAAATTATTATAAAAAGAATAATGCAATACGGCAATCGGTGAAGTCAGCGCCACGTTTTCTGTTAACAAAGCGGAAGCAGTAACAAGATGCGGCACTAAATTGAGCAGCATGATTGACGAGGCGTAATCGAAATTATTTTTAAATTTATTGTGGTCAACGAGTTTTTTTTCTTCATGAAAAATATCGAGCAAATGCGTAAAATCGTAACCGTTCGGCACCATAATGTGTGAAACGTTTCGACAACCCAGACCAAAATAATTTGTCACATCATCGCGTAGATGCGCTAAATCTTCTGTGCTTTCTGCACCATTTAAAACAGCAACTGCCGTTCGGTTGCGTCGAATGATGTTTGGATATTTACTAAAATACGCCTCGAAGTAACGCGAAGAATTGTTACTGCCTGTTGCAATGATGGCGTCAATCTCGCGTATAGGACCTTCCGAAACTTCAAAATACGTTTTTGTG
>JAYVVO010000195.1:0-1799 GCA_043786955.1 Saprospiraceae bacterium | reverse complement strand
CCCTCACGCGAATGCTGATTGATAGAACAACTACAATTTCTGGTGCCACTTTAAAATGTATTGACTTCGCACAACAATTTGGCGTTGCAATGAATATTGCCGGCGGAACGCATCATGCTTTTACGGACAGAGGCGAAGGATTTTGTTTATTGAACGATGTCGCGATAGCAGCGAATTACTTGATGTACTACAAATTTAAAAAACGCATTTTAGTAATTGATTTAGACGTGCATCAAGGCAATGGCACTGCGCAAATTTTTCAAGGCAATAATTTTGGTTGGAATGGTACGGAAGGTGTTTTTACATTTTCGATGCACGGCGCAAATAATTATCCGCTCCACAAAGAGCAGAGCCATTTAGATATTGGTTTAGCCGACAAAACAACGGATGGTTTTTATTTGAAAGTATTAGAAGAAAATCTTTCGATGCTCATTGATGTCGTTCAACCGGAATTTGCTTTTTTTAATTCGGGTGTGGATGTTTTAGAAACCGATAAACTCGGCAAACTTAGCCTAACACTGCAAGGTTGCAAACAGCGCGACGAGACGGTTTTTAAAATGTGTCAAAAAAATAAAATTCCTTTAGTCGTGAGTATGGGTGGCGGTTATTCACCTAAAATTTCTACTATTTTAGATGCTCACGCTAACACTTTCAGAATGGCGCAAGAGATATATTTTTAGCAAAAGGGAAAAGCTGAAAGAAATTTTTATTTACTTTTAAGATTAATTTAAATCAATTCCAGCTTCGCAGCTATTAGGCTTTTAATTTTTAGCTAATTGTTTTATCATCGCGCTGTGCGGAATACCAACTTCTTCAAACGGCTCACCGACAACAGTATAACCTAAGTTTTTGTAAAAATTAACGGCAACTTCGCGCGCATTGAGTTTAATATTTTTGTAGTTTTTGTGTCGCGACCAATGTTCAACGGCGCTCACCATTTCACTCCCTATGCCTTTTCCTTGCGCATTTGTTGATACAGCGACTTGCCGCATTTTCACGGTTTCAGAATTTTTTTCTGTCATAATTAAACAACCCAATAAATTATTATGCGCATCATAAATACCAAACAGCGCGTCGGCATATTCTGCCGCGAGTTGCTCTTCGGTGAACTCTCGACCCAAAGGTTTGCGCAAAACGTCGTAGCGCAAGCGCACCATTTCATCGTATTCGGGGGTGGCAAATTCTATTTCTTGAACAGTGTAAGTCATTCGTTATTCTTTGTTAGTTATTCTTTTTTCCTTTTTCCATACATTATGTCTGAATCACACCCACATTAAATTTTTCTACCGGTGCATTATTCGCCGCTTCAATACCTATGCTTATCCATTTGCGCGTTTCAAGCGGATGAATAATTTCATCCACCCATAAACGCGCTGCGGCGTATTGCGGTGTAGTTTGTTCGTCGTATTTTTTTTTCGTGACATCATATAATGCTTGCTCTTTCACTTCATCCACTAATTCGCCTTTATTTTTTAATGAGGCTGCTTGAATTTGCACTAAAACTTTTGCTGCTTGCGCGCCACCCATGACTGCAATTTTTGCAGTAGGCCAAGCGACAATCAATCTTGGATCAAATGCTTTTCCGCACATCGCGTAATTTCCTGCGCCGTAAGAATTACCTGTAATGATTGTAAATTTTGGTACAGTTGAATTAGCCACAGCGTTCACCATTTTGGCACCATCTTTAATAATACCGCCGTGCTCGCTGCGCGTGCCGACCATAAAACCGGTTACATCTTGAATAAAGACGAGTGGAATTTTTTTCTGATTGCAGTTGAGAATAAATCGCGTAGCTTTAT
>JAYVVO010000194.1:0-1800 GCA_043786955.1 Saprospiraceae bacterium | reverse complement strand
TGCAAAAACTCATCGAAATAGAACTACCGAAAGATGTACCACATATTTTTATTTCAGCCGTGACCGGTAAAAATTTAGTTCAGTTGAAGGATTTATTATGGAATGCGATAAATACAGAAGGGTATTAGTCTGTAAGCGGTGATTAGTATTTTTTCTTGGAAATTTTATTTCCCGTCGGACGTTGCATTCTGCTCTTAAAAATAGTTACATCTTCGTCGCGATTAGCAACGTGCTTAGTGGCTCTACCTTGAACGCGTGCACGCCATTTCCGCCAATTTTTTTCGTGCATTTCAAACTTCATTAATTTAATAACGTCTCCTTCAGGAACGCCAAATTGCGATTTTATGGCATCGAAAGGCGTCCTATCTTCCCACGCCATTTCAACAATGCGGTCAACATCTTCTTGAGTGAGTTTATATTTTTCGATAATTTCCATAAAAAATATACTTTTGAAAAACGCTATTTTGAAAAACTATTACCAGGTATAAATCATTACACTAAATTAATGCACAAAACGTTTTACATTTGTTCTGCGTACGCTTAATAAACACAATTTCTTAACAATTGTTGAACTTAATTTCTGTTCAAATACGCCATGTTAAAACGAATTTTTATAATTTTTCTTTTTTTTGTCTGCCATCTGTGCCTAATGGCGCAAAACCCGCAGACAATCATCCTCGATAATCCATCTTTTGAAGATTATCCGGGTGCTGCACACACGCCTTTTGGTTGGTTTAATTGTGGCTTTACAGGTGAAACGGACGTTGACGTTCAACCGGGTTCGTTTCAAGTTACGCGCGCAGCTCAAAACGGACGTACCTATATGGGTATGGTGACGCGCGATGTTAATACGTGGGAATCTGTAGGGCAAAAACTAAAAACTCCCATTCTTAAAGGCATTAAATATAATTTTAGTTTTTACGCTGCGCGTTCAGAGTTGTACGTCAGTCAAAGCCAACTCACCCATAAAGATGTGAATTACATTACACCTGCTATTGTACGCGTTTGGGGTGGAAACAGTGCGTGTGCTAAAGATGAACTTTTGGCAGAAACGCCGCAAGTTACTGCGGCTGAATGGCAGCATTTTAATTTAAGTTGCAAAACACGCGCTAATTACGATTTTATAGTCGTTGAAGCGTTTTATAAAGTACCGACACTTTTTCCGTACAATGGCAATATTTTGATTGATAATTTTTCCGAAATTAAGCCAGATATTCCCGTAAAAGTTCCGCCACGTGTTGTTCAAGCAACAAAACCTACACCACGTGTTACACCTCCAACGCGACCCATTGAAAAACCGAGAGACGTCGTAACTACAGATACACATCCGTCGAGACCAGCAAATAATAAACCCATTATTACGCCAGAGGTGCTAAAGCCTATTGAACACATAGCTTTAAAAGAAGGTCAAATTATTAGAATTGAGAAACTTCAATTCAGTTCGCAATCTGCTGAGATAAGTTCCGAATCGTTTCAATCGCTCGATAAAATTTATGAGTTCTTAAATATCAATCCGAACTTAATTGTTGAAATCGGCGGACACACAAATTTAATTATCGCTGATGAAGTGGGAATAAGTTTATCTCTAAAACGCGCAGAAGCTGTTGCGGAATATTTGGCAAACAAAGGAATTGATAGAAAACGTTTGCAAACTAAAGGTTATGGTGGCACTAAACCCATTATGAATGAGACAACTGCTGCTGCTAATAAAGCTAATCAACGCGTTGAAATAAAAATAATTAGCGTTAATGGGTAAGTTAATGAAGGAATGAAAAAGTAAAAAGCGCTGAAAGCGCGACA
>JAYVVO010000193.1:0-1805 GCA_043786955.1 Saprospiraceae bacterium | reverse complement strand
AAAAAGCCGTTCCTGTTAAGGGACGGCTTTTTTATTTATAATTGAGTTGGGATTTTTAAAATTTAGAAAGGGAAGATATTTAATTTTTAGCTTTTACGGCGGTTGATTTCGTCTCTGATGTGCGCTGCACGTTGATAATCTTCATTTTTTATAACTTCTGGCAGTAAACGCAATAATTCATCCACGCTTAAATTGGTGAGTGGCGTATTGCTATCTGACACGCTGTTACCAAGTTCACTTCCAACAGCAGGTCTTTGCGCGCGCGTATCTCCTTTGCGCGGTTCGTTGCTTTCTAAAACAATGCCCGCTTCTTCTAAAATAAAATCAAAAGTATAAATAGGACAATTGACGCGCAATGCTAACGCCAACGCATCGGACGGGCGACTATCAATTTCGGTTGCTACTCCATTATGAACGCACACAAGTTTTGCAAAAAAAACGCCGTCTTGCAAATTATTAATAACAATTTCGCGCACGGAAGTATGAAAAGCATCAATAACACTTTTAAATAAATCGTGAGTAAGTGGTCGCGTCGGTTGAATGTGTTCGATAGCAACTGCAATCGCTTGCGCTTCAAACGGACCAATGAGAATAGATAAACGCCTGTTACCGTGTTGCTCGGATAAAACTACCGAGTAACTATTTGTTTGACTCATGCTCGGTTGAAGTCCGAGTACATCTAATGCTATCTTTTCCATACGGATTTAATCGCGGTGATATTACTATTTAATTCAAGACTCTTTGTTGTAGTGAACTAAAAATGGAAGTAATAAGTTCAAAGTTACAAAGATAAATCTAATTACTTGAACTACGAATTTCTGAAATAGAAAGTTTCGTATAATCGTTCGCACAATGCACAACCGAAGAAATACTGCCCGCTAAAAATGCTGGATAAGTGGTAGTAATAAAAGTGCAATCCATGCCAGCATTAAACGCTGCGCGCGCACCGTTCGGCACGTCTTCAAAAACCATACAATTTTTGGGGGAAACATTTATGCGACGAGCCGCTTCTAAAAAAGATTCAGGATGTGGTTTACCATGCGTCACCTGCTCGGCAGTAATAATTGTTTTAAAGTAGTGGCGAATATTGATTGTGTCAACGACTAAATTTGTATTTCGCCAAGCAGAACCTGTAGCAATTGCCATAGGTATATTTTCTAAACGGGCAGCTTCTAAAAATTCTATCATGCCGTTTATCGGTTTTAAATACGGCGTGTAAATTTGGCGGTACAAGTTTTCTTTCTTTAAAGAAAAATCGGCAACCATTTCTGGACTTAGTGCGAAACCAAAAAAACGCTCCAATGCCTCAACGTTGATACCGTATGCTTTTTTCATCACGGCATCGAGTGGCAAATCAATGCCAAAATCTTTAAGTGTTGCTTGCCAAGCCAAATCGTGATAGTGCATATTATCAACTAACGTACCATCCATATCGAAAATAAAAGCCTCTATCATTTCGTTTTTTTCCAATTAATTTTTCGTCCTAAAATGACTTTGCCGACCAATTTATCTGTCGCTTCGGTAAGTCCTAAACCGACGCCAAAATTAAGTTCCCAATCGTTACTTCCCATCATGTCGTAAGCAAAATAAATAGCATGGGCTTGATTATTTATAGGTTGCGATTCATTCACGTAACCCGTCGCCCCATAATACTCTATGCCTAAGTTAACTTTTTTGAAAAAACTATACGCCACTTTAACATTCGGTTGAAAAACTGGAACTTTGCTATTGAAATCGCTCACCAAAGACACGCTGAAAGTCGGATTCAACGCCACGTATAATTTATCCCACTGCTTATCAATAAT
>JAYVVO010000192.1:0-1806 GCA_043786955.1 Saprospiraceae bacterium | reverse complement strand
ATTGCTTATATATATGGTCAACCGCTTCTTTTTCGTTCGACGTTAAATCTTTCGCAAGCGTGTTGTAAATAATCGAATAATCTTCCGAGATGTCTTCTCTTTGGAGAATAATAGATTCAATTTCATTTTCTAAAATCAAATCAATAATTTCTTCAGTGATAACTACTTCGCGCTCAACTAATACTTCCGAACGCACCAAGTTTACAACCTCACCAGTATCTTCATCCACAAAATCTTCTGACCAAGGGCGAATAACACGCGCACCGAGTTTTCTACCGATACAATCTTTCAAAATTTCTGCATCCGCTTTAACTTCGTCAGCTAAATTGAACAGATCGAGAATAGATTTATCAGAGTCGAAACCGATAGCACGCAAGAGTGTTGAAACGGGGAATTTTTTCTTTCTATCAATGTATGCGTACATCACGTTGTTGATGTCTGTCGCAAATTCCATCCACGCACCTTTAAACGGAATAACACGCGCCGAGTAAATTTTAGTGTTGTTCGGGTGAATATTAGAACCAAAAAACACACCTGGTGAACGGTGCAATTGCGAAACAATAACGCGCTCAGCACCATTGATTACAAACGTACCTTTCGGTGTCATGTACGGAATATTTCCTAAAAAAACATCCTGCACAATTGTTTCAAAATCTTCGTGCTCGGCATCGTTACAGCTTAAACGTAATTTGGCTTTTAACGGCACAGAATACGTTAAGCCCCGATACACACATTCTTCAATAGTGTAACGCGGCGGATCAATGAAATAATCTAAAAACTCGAGTTTGAAAATGTTTCGCGCATCCGACACAGGAAAGTTCTCTTGAAAGCATTTGTACAAGCCTTCATCAGTGCGGTGTTCGGGTGTTGTTTCAAGTTGAAAAAACTCTTTAAACGATTTTACCTGAATCTCTAATAAATCTGGGCTTTCATAAGCCAATTTGATTTTGCCGAAATTATGTCGGTTCAATTCGGGTTTAAGGATATTTTCTACGGACATATAGGTTGTTTATACGCTTTAAAATAGTAAAGGGCTTGTGTAAGATGGGTTTAAAATCAACCCCTACAAAGCCTAAATAATTTAAAGCATGTAACGAAATTTAGAAATGAATACTTACTTAATGGATTTTTTCCAAAATAGTTTGCAAAATTACTATTTTATTTTTTATTTTCAAAATCTTGTTGGAATATTTTGGAAAATAATAGCTTTCGTACAAAATTTTTATTTTTTAAAAGTTTTACTAAGGGTTCTCAAAAGGGTTTTTATGCAACATTCAACGCCTCGCAAATAACTTTACACGCCCTGCGAATTTGCTTTTCTGTAATAATTAGTGGTGGTGCAATGCGGAGACATTTATCATTAAATAAAAACCAATCGGTGAGTATGCCGTGTTGTAAACAGTAAATAATAACGCGTTTTACTTCATCGAAACTTTCTAATTCAACGGCGAGCCATAAACCAATACTGCGTATCGTTTTAATTTTGGGGTGGTGTAGATTTTTTAAAAATAGCTGGCGTTTTGATTCGCACTGCGCTATTAAATTGCTATTAATAAGTTCGTTAAACGTGGCGAGACCTGCGGCGCAACTCACGGGATGACCGCCAAAAGTTGTGATGTGACCGAGCACAGGATTTTCCGAAAGGGTTTGCATTAATGTTGTATCGCTGATAAATGCGCCGAGCGGAAAACCGCCGCCCAGACTTTTTGCTAAAACTAAAATATCGGGATGAATGCGCGTGTGGCAAAATCCCCAAAGTTTTCCTGTTCTACCAAAGCCTGCTTGGGCTTCATCTAAAATTAAAAG
>JAYVVO010000191.1:0-1810 GCA_043786955.1 Saprospiraceae bacterium | reverse complement strand
CTGGATCAATACCGCCGTAAAATCCACCACCGATGAGTTCAACACTCATGTAAGGATATTCTTTTTTGAGCGTGGGGGATTCTTTTCTTTCAGGTGTACGGGAAAGGAAATTCCACCAGCGATTTTTATTTTTTTGTTTCGATGGGGCTAAAACTACAACTTCGGGTAATTCATTTTGTGGACGAACAAACGGCGACTCCGAATCTTCGGCAGCCACATAATAATATTGATAGGTACTATGCGTATTAGGTTGTTGAAATTCGAGGGCTAAAACTTTATTATTCAGAACTGCAATTTCAAATTTATCTACGTTTCGGAAAGTATAATTTATAGAATTACCAAATAATCGCCATTTACCCTGCGAAAACTTGCCCTGTAAATATTGTTCGTAACTGTTATCGAATTTAAAATAAAGGAAATATTGGTAATCTTTATCCGCTTGATGAACGGTTGTATTTGATTCGACGTGCAGTGTATAGCTGTATCGCCATTTTGTACCCGCCAATTGCGCTTCATCCACAGTTGGATAGCCAAACTTTTGTGCTTGGGCTGACAGTGTAAAAATAAAAAGTATAGTCGATAGGATAAATTTCATACCAAGAGCTGAAAATGTTTTCTGTATGTTATTGTTTGATTTTTTTAAAACCAAGTTACTTTATTCGTAACGTTTTGATAGAAACGCTTGTTACGTTTTTATGTTATAAAAAACATATTGAGGTTTCTGTGAAAGGTGTTAAATATTTTTTTGAAAGGTTTTTTGTTTCTCATTTTTCATCGCGTTTTACCCGATGCTAATACATACCACGCTTTCAATGCTTTGTAATTTGCGCTTTTTATTACTTATTTCCTATTCCCTAATAATTTTTTTATTCATCACTGAAAACCACAGTGGTGGCACTAATGCCATGAGCATAGCTGCAGGATAACCGACAGGTAGTTCTGGTGCTTCCTCATGATGTCGCAAGATTTGATATTTTCTGTTGGCTTTAAAATGGTGATCGCTATGGCGCGTGAGTTCGTATAAAAAAATGCGACCCATCGCGTGTTCGCTGTTCCAAGAGTGTTGGGGCAAAACGTTTTCAAATTTGCCGTTCGGTAAAGTTTTTCGACGCAAGCCGTAATGCTCAATATAGTTGACTGTCTCTAATAATAAAAAACCTGTCGCACCCATTAAGAGAGCCAGCAGCAATCCGTTAAAACCAAAAACTAAAAAAACCGCTACTACATAAATAATTTGGTATAATGTCGCACGAATCATATCGTTCTTAAAAGAAAAAACAGATAAGCCATCGCGTTTCATATCGGCATTGGAAATTTGCCATGCTTCAAAATAAACACCAAAAACGGAGCGCAACCAAAATGCGTAAACGTTTTCGTTGTATCGCGCTGAGGACGGATCTAAATCAGTCGCTACATTTTTATGATGTCCGCGATTGTGTTCAATGGTAAAATGTGTATAAAGCGCAGGCAACAAAAGCGCACGCGCTAAAAGTTGTTCCGATTTTTTTTCTCGGTGCCCGAGTTCATGCGCAACGTTAATTCCGAAAGCACCAATAAAAACGCCGACGTTTAAAACTAAACCAACCGTTTCTAAAGTTGTTAGTGGTGTGTGAGTTGCTTTATATAGCGCGTAAAACAAAATACCGTATAGTATGGGTACGTGCGAATAAACTAAAACATCGAAGAAAAAAGTTTTTGCACGCACATCTTCTGATTTCTCTGGCGCATTGGTTTTATCAATGGGTGTGAAAATTTCAATAATCGGCAAAATGAGAAATGCTACATATACAAAACCGAATGACCAAACACT
>JAYVVO010000190.1:0-5394 GCA_043786955.1 Saprospiraceae bacterium | reverse complement strand
GCTTTTGTTTTTGCCTTACGAAGAAAAATACAAACCGATACTCCAACAATTAACATTAGAATGGTTAGAAAAATACGTTTCCGTTGAACAAGAAGATTTGGATTTTATACACAATCCGAAAAAATATGCTTTAGATAAAGGTGGACATATTTTCGTTGCGGAATACAACAACGAAATAGTCGGGACTGTGTCATTATTTCGCACTACGGATTACGAATTTGAATTAGGGAAATTAGCTTTAACCGAAAAATACAAAGGTTTAAAATTCGGGAAACAAATCATGCAATTAGGTTTAGACAGAAGCAGAGAATTGGGCGCTAAACGCATCATACTTTACACTTCTAAAAGATTAGTTGCTGCCTATAACTTGTATCTAAAGTTAGGTTTTATTGAAATTCATCAAGAAAAACAAAAGTACATTGAAGCCAAAGTAAAAATGGCTTTAGATTTGTAAAACCACTCAACGTAATATAGTTTACGATTACATTTGTACTTTAGTGAAATAAAATAAAAAAAGAGATGGATAATTTGCACAGGTATTTGCAAATGGCAATGGATTGGGGTGTCATTTTTGTGCCTAAACTGATAATGACGTTCATCATTATTTGGGTTGGTTTTCGCGTCATTCATAAACTGAATGAGATTACAAACCAAGTCCTCACTGCGCGCAAAGTAGATTCAACGATTAAACCTTTTTTTGCATCGCTCGTTGATGTTGGTTTAAAATTCGTATTGTTTTTAGTTGTTGGCAGTATTTTTGGTTTCGAAATCAGTGCTATTATAACGCTTGTGAGTGCGTTAGCTTTTGCGGTAGGTTTAGCTTTGCAAGGTAGTTTAGGTCATTTGGCGAGTGGTATTTTAATTCTAATTTTAAAACCCTACAAAGTTGGCGATGAAATTAAAATTGGCGAAACCGAAGGTCATGTAGATGAAATTCAAGTGTTCAGCACCATCATTCGCACCCGCGACAATCGACGGGTTTTTATTCCGAATGGGTTAGTAACATCAGGAACTGTAACAAATATGTCTGGTCAAGGCACGCGGCGAGTTGATATGACGATTATGGTAGACGAACCGAACAGTGTGAAAAAAATAAAATTAGCTTTAGAGCGTGCTGTAGATAGTTGCTCGATGGTTTTACAATCACCTGCGCCAGAAATTTTTATGGATAAGTTCGACTCTAATAATTTATTTTTTGCCGTTCGTCCATGGTGCGCGTCAGAAAATTATTGGCAAGTTTGGGGATTTATTCAAGAAGCCATAAAAATCGAATTCGATAAAGAAAATCTCATCGGTAACGTTCATTACGTTCAATTGATTAATAAACGCGCCGATGTATTTGATCATGAGCTTTGAGCCGTGAGCTGTTAGCGCAGTTCGCGATTGGCAGCTCATAGCTCAAGGCTCATAGCTCAACGCTCATAGCTCAGTTGTATCACATTTATTTTATCCAGCAATCGAATGACGATATACGTTGGGTCAAACTCATACCATTTAACACCAAAATTTGGACTTTTATCAAATTTATGGTGGTTGTTATGATAGCTTTCTCCCATCATTAATAAATCAATCGGTAAAAAATTTGTCGAAGTATTGCTCATTTCAAAACGTCTTCCTCCCACTTTGTGTGCTAACCAATTTATAATAGCACCATGCACAGGCGACATTGCTAAAGTGATAGGCAAAAATAACCATTGCCACCAAGCTGTTGCTAACCAGAAATAAATTAAAATATACACTACCGTCCAAGCAATACGCATAAAAACGTTGCCCGCAATTTTATCAAAAATAAACCAATCGGGCACGTTTTTAGTAAATCGCGCTTCAACGGTAACTTTACGTCGAACGATATTCCTGAAATTAACCAAAGTTTGAAGCATCATGTCAAATATATTTTTGGAGAACTTCGGCGAATGCGGATCTTTATCGGTATCGGCGTAAGCATGGTGCATTCTATGCATTACACCGTAGCCGTAAGGGCTGAAATAATTTGAACCTTGTGCGATGAAAGTAAAAATAAAAAAGAAACGTTCCCAACCTTTCGACATTGTAAACATTCCGTGTGCTGCGTAACGATGAAGGAAAAAAGTTTGAGCGAATAGCGAGATGTACCAATGGACAATAAAAAAAATTACAATAGCCATTAAGAGTTTATTTGTTTTTCAAAAAATTAGTGATTCCTATACAAAAGAATCAAAGGTATGAATTGTTAAATTAGTTTAAGGAGTGAAGGATTTTTATTTCTTTAAAAACGTAGTATTTAAATCTCATCTAATTTAGATATTCCTATTTATATTCGGAATTAATAAGTTCAAATTAGAAGTGCAACTTTTTTCGGGAAAAAGAGGTGAGTAGAGGTGCTTACGTTTGCTTCGCTAAAAATTGAAAGATGAATAAGTACAAACAGCTGAAAGGGGTAAAGTTTTTTACAAAGAGTTAGACGCAAAAAAACAAATTTTTCAAAATATTAAAGAATAAATTAAACATTTGAAGTTTCAATAATAGTGAATATTTGCAGAAATTTATTATAACTGCAAAGAGTTTGAGAGTATTAAGTAGTTGTTATTAAATAAACGACAATTAAAAATTTATAGTAAAAGTTTTTTGTGTCACGATATTCGGAAATTATGGTTTTAAGAAGGCGAAGCCGACCTAAAACTATAATTTCCGACAGTTTTGTGAGGCTCAATGCCGAACAAAACTGAATAATAAAAGTGATCATTATATAATGCAGTCTACTTAAAATAAAATTGGACGATTTAGATATTCTACAAAAAATTGACCTGATAAAATTTAGAAGTATTGAAAATGCGGATTTTATTGAACATTTGGAGCGCGTCGGAATTATTATTTATCAAAATACACGCGTTACTTCATAAATAAAAACCCAACGGATAAACGATATACTCAATGAAAAACAATCCCCAAAAAATCATGTAGAAGCGTTTGACTTGTTTGTCGTCACCGACATTAAGTTGGCGCGATTGATACAGAAAAAATACGAGTGCTGCCAATTGTGTAAAAACATAAAACCATTTTGACGGTAACTGACCCACTAATGCCGCGAAAATAATATACAGGTAAGCAAAAGAAACTACGGCAACCCCAATTAAGAATGCGCTGCGTCTGCCGTTTTTTACAGCAAGCGTTCCGAATTTATATTCAGCATCGCCTTCTGTGTCCGGAATATCTTTAAACAAAGCAATACCAATGCTGAACGCAGTCACAAAAATAGTTAGCGGAATAATTGCCGTAGTAAATGACCAACTGCCCGTTAGCTTGTGCCGAAAATGCAAATAGAAACCAATATTAACGAGTAATCCGCGCACTACCGATATAGCAGCAGCAGCAGCGACGTAATTTTTTTTAAGTTTTAGCGGCGGCAATGAATATGCGGTGCCGATACTCATTATGAATAAAATGAGAAGAAAAAAAGGGAATGAGAGTAACACCGCGCTCAACAAAGATATGAAACCGCAAACTAAAACAATGCGCAGTGCTTTCTTCTTACTAAGCGTTCCAGCAGCAATGGGTAGCCAAGGTTTATTTATTTTATCTACCTCTACATCGCTCCATTGATTTAAGCCTGTAATATAAATATTGCATGCAATAGCGCTTATTAAACTCAGCGGTAAGACTAAAGTTGGAATATAATCGTATGTACTTGTGCCAACAGCTATGGCAAAAATCGCAAGAATACTGAGTGTACTACCAATAATTGTGTGTGGGCGACTAAATTGCCACAAAATTTTTAAACTATCCATGCGTAAATTTACGTAAATAATACATGTTTAGTCTGAACGCGTGTAATTTTGGTAAAAAATAAAAATAATTTTAGCTTGTATGATTAAAACGGATTATGATATTGTGGTTATCGGTTGCGGTCCGGCTGGAACGACAACCGCGCGTGTAGCTGCCGAGAAAGGTTTAAAAGTTTTACTGATTGATAAAAGACAAGAACTCGGCGCGCCGATTCAATGTTCTGGTGCGCTCAGTGCAAACGCTTTAGAAGAATGCAATATTGAGCCGAATAAAGAATTTATTCAAGAAGATGTTTTCGGTTTTAGTGTTTATAATAATGAAGGTGATGAAACAGTACTTGATTATAGGAAATTAAAATCGGAAAAATACGGAGCAGAACTTGGTAAAAAACCTCTGGGTTATGTTGTTGATCGTCGCCGATTCGACCGCTATCTTTTCACTTTAGCAGAACGCGTAGGTGTTGACATTTGGTTGAAAACCGAAGGCGTAAATTATAAACCTTTAGAGGATGGAACGTGCGAAGTATATTTGCGACGATTGAATAAAGAAATTACGGTGCGCGCAAAAGTTTTAGTCGGTGCCGATGGTTTGCAATCGCAAGTAGGGAAGTGGTCGGGTTTACAAACGCATATTAAAATGACGGAACTCGCAAGTTGTTTTCAATTCATCGTTGATGGCGTAGAAACAAATGGTCTGCTTGAAATTGTAACAGGACATGAATGGGCGCCAGGCGGTTATGCGTGGTTGTTTCCGAAAGGAAATGGTTATGCGGAAGTTGGTTTGGGCGTTATCAGAACGATGACAAAAGAAAATGCGCAATGGCATTTGGATCATTTTATCCAAAATTCTTTCTTAAAAGATAGACTTAAAAATGCGCGGACAATAGAAATCCACGGCGGTGGTGTGCCATTGGCTGCGCCATTAACGACGCAATATACAACAAATTTAATTTTAGTAGGCGATGCAGCGCGACACGTTAATCCAATTACGGGTGGCGGCTTGCATACAGCTCTTAAAGGTGGCACAATTGCGGGCGAATTTTTGTCTGAACTTATTCAAACGGATAAAAAAGCGAGTGCAGAAAATTTAAAAGGTTATCAGGATGCGTGGCTCGAACAGCTTGGCAATAAAATGTGGCAGTTGTATCGGGTGAAAAAAGATATTTTTCAAACCAAAGATATTGCGCAGCGAAACGATAAATTGTATCAAACGATGTCCGATTATTTTAACCCAAACTCAGTTTACAAAAAAGTTTAGTTGCTATGAAGATTAAAGAACCCGTTGTTTTTCAAATTGGTTGGAACGCGTGCATTAACTGTGGCGCGTGTGTGGCTGTTTGTCCGCACGACGCCGGATTTATTTCTGCCTTCGATACCATCGCCGTAAACACGCCGTGCGATATTGCATGCATGGTGTGTGAAGATATTTGTCCTGTGACAACAATCACGCACGTTCAATTTTCCGAGTGGAAGAACTAAAAATTATTTCTCGCTGTTACAAAAAGTTTACAATATTTTCTTTGTTGATGCTAATATAAGTAGTTGTTATTAAATAAACGACAATTAAAAATTTATAGTAAAAGTTTTTTGTGTCACGGTATTCGGAAATTATGGTTTTAGGAAGGCGAAGCCG
>JAYVVO010000189.1:0-5399 GCA_043786955.1 Saprospiraceae bacterium | reverse complement strand
TTTTTGCCTCAATAACAGATTTTTCGAGTGCATCAATTTTAGTATAAATTTCAGTTAATTCATTTTCGTTTGTCGCTCTAAAATACGCACCGCCTGTTTCGCGCGCAATTTTTTCCAGCAATACTTCATCAATCTCAACGGGAACGATTCCAAAAACATAATTACCATCAATTCTTCTGCCAATGGGCGACATCGCTTCTCCTTTTGATCCGATACCAACTGTGTAAACCTTGGTTTTTAAAGCTTTTGCAATATCGAGTGCTTCTGTCGGACTCAGAAAACCTGTGTTGTTTACACCATCCGTCATTAAAATAACGATTTGTGATTTCGCTTTACTTCCTTTTAAATGATTTACTGCCGTTCCCAAACCCATTCCAATGGCAGTTCCATCAGAGAGTTGACCAATTTCAATTTTTTTAATCATTGTTTTGACGACATCGTGATCCAGTGTGAGTGGACATTTTAGAAATGCTTCACCACTAAAAACAACCAGTCCCATTCTATCATTTGGTCTTTTATCTATAAATTGCGCTGCAACGCGCTGTGCAACAGCAATTCTATTTGGATCAAAATCTTGAGAAAGCATACTACTCGAAAGGTCTAAAACCAACATAATGTCAACACCATAAGTCGTAGCGTTATCGTCGGAAAGTGTTTTCTGTGGTCGCGCCATGGCAATAACTAAACACAGAATCGCGAGGGATTGAAGAAGTTTGGTAAAACTAAATTTTCCGACAACTGTCGATTTAGATTTAAAACTTTCTGAGTGCGAAATTGTGAGCGCACTAAGTTGGGGTTTGAATCGCTTATTTACGAAATAATAAAGCAATACTAAAATAGGTAGCAGTAAAAAACACCAAGGGTTTGCAAACTGAAAATTAGGGATAGACACGTTTAATTAATTCTTTTTTAAAAAATGCAAAACTAATCATTTTCAACGCCTTCTTCTTCTTGTGCGGCACTTTCTGTTGGGCTTAATTGAGATTTATAGATTTTTAATATTTTGCCGTCTTCGCTGCAATCCAGTGAATAAAAATCGGTTGGCATTTGTATTTCAACTGTGTAAGTAGTTTTGTCAGGTGATTTTATTTGTTTAGCTACTGTAACACTTTCAAAATTATAATTTTTTTTAAGCGTATTTTTTATGGCGTCAGGAAGATTTTCCGGCTCTATATAAGTAGCGGCAAATTTATAATTCGATGCGGAATCGAAAAAAACTTCGCATTGTTCATCGCCATTTAAAAAGTTATACTGAATCCCGTTTCCTAAAGTATCTATGTTTATTTCTGTCGCATTCGGAAAATATTTTTTGAGCACTACCATTTCTTTATCGGCAGCAACTGTTGTATTATTTTTACAATGACTTAATAAACCGAAAGTTGCCATTAGCACTAATAAGCACCAAATATATTTTTTAAGTAAAAGCATTGAACGATTTGAGGAGGTTTAATTAATTAATCAAAATTAAACTAAAAAAGCAGTCCTTACAAGTTGAGACTGCTTTTTTTTATAAAAACGCGACATTAAATATTTTCAAAGAATTCTTTTTGAAGTTGTACACGCTCTTCAGGTTTGATAACTAATTCTTCATCTGTTAATCGAGGTGAATTATCAGAAACCGTATTCGGCGAATTTACAATAGGTCGTGCATTTTTAGCTTCAACGCTTTTTGTAGCGTGTGGCACTAAACGCAATCTTTCTTTATCAATCAGTTGACCCGTGATGGAGCAAATACCATACGTTTTGTTGTGAACACGCATGTGTGCTAATTCCAGATTTCTTAAAAATTGTTGTTGACGCAATAAACTGTTCGAAATAAATTCCATTTCAGTATGTAGGGAACTTTCATCTGTCCAATCGCCCGAATGTTGACTTGCACTATTTTCGTGACTTTCAGTAATTTGAGATTTCAAAAATTCAACTTCTTGTTTCGTCTTAGTAATTTTCTCTTCAATGAGTCCTTTAAACTCTTCTAATTCTTCATCAGAGTAACGCGCAGAGGATAGAGCCATAAAATTTATAAATTATGATTGATTAAAGAATAAACAGCACACAGATGTGCTGAACCGATATTAAATTTGTGGAATGAAATAAAAAAAATGTGCTTGTAATAATTTTCCAAAGTAACGAAAATTTGATTATGCTTAATTAAATAAACATTTGGGCTAAATGAACAATTAAAGTGTTTGCTCCGCAAAAATAGTCTAATTGTAAACATCTTCATAATTTATTCGCTTAAAATAACAATTTAACAAAATTTTAATTTTTAAATGTCTTATCATGACCACTACACTAATACTTCTCATCGGCATTATTGCTTTACTTTACAGTTCAGTGGGTCATGGTGGGGCAAGCGGATACATAGCTATTTTCAGTTTATTTAACTATCTACCTGCAAACTATAAGCCAATTGTTTTAATTCTGAACGTACTAACAGCAAGCATAGCCTTTTACAATTTTTATCAAGCGGGATATTTTGATAGAAAGTTAGCACTCACTTTTGTGGCTGCATCTATTCCCGCCGCATTTTTAGGTGCACTCATCCATATTCCGTTGAAAATTTTTAACGTAATTTTGGGTGTCACACTGTTGTTCGCTTCCATTCAGCTTTTTATTAAATCATTTGCGAGAGAACAAACAAACGATGGAACTCCACCTTTGAAACAAGCGCAACTTTATGAACTTCTTTCAGTGGGTGGTGTTATAGGTTTAATTTCAGGAATGCTGAACATTGGTGGCGGTATTTTTTTAAGTCCTGTTATTCTTTTAAAAAAATGGGCAAATGTTAAAACAACGGCAGCAACATCCTCTTTTTTTATAGTTTGTAATTCAATGGCGGGTTTAGCGACACTAAAAGTTAATCAAATAACTTTTTCTGCCGAGGACATTGCAAAGTGTATCGTTACGGCTTTAATTTGTGGCATTATTGGTTCGCGTTTGGGTAGCAAAATTTTAGAACCTACCTTAGTCCAAAAAACTTTAGCCTTTACACTTTTTTTAGCGAGTATAAAACTTTGCTTTTTTATAAAATAATTGAAACAAATGGTTTTACACACTTTCGCAGCACTGAAAGATATATTTTCGAGTTCTTTTGAAATTTCAAATTTTGAAGGTAAAGTTGAAAATTTGCGCGAATTACTTATTTCAAAATATCCTGAAGCTAAAAATTTATTAATTATTTCGCGCTTCGCTGTAGGTTCAAATATTTTAGGCGATGATGCAAAGGTTAAGAATAGCGACGTGGTTTTTATAATTCCGCCGAGTAGCGGTGGATAATAGTGGTGCGTTGATAGTTGTTTATTTAAGTGTGAATTAGCCGGACAACTGATCAAAGCGCCGTAGGTACGACCAATTTATAACGTATGACTTAAGTCCTGAGAATAACGAATATGCAATATATTTCAGAAAATGATTTACATCCAGCCGATTTTTTAAAAGATTGGCGGGATAACACCGCTGGTGCTGTAGTTTTGTTCAGTGGTGAAACGCGTATTGATAGCAATAATAAAACCGTTGATTATCTTTTTTATGAATCGCACACACCTTTAGCAGAAAAATATATTTCTGATATAATTGAATCGGCAAAAAATAAATGGCAATTGGCTTTTGCGCACGCTGTGCATAGAGTAGGAAAAGTTTCAGTAGGGGAGTGCGCAGTGGTTGTGATTACGGCATCGAAACACAGAAAAGAAGCATACACTGCTAATCAATATATTATTGATAGAATAAAACACGAGGCACCGATTTGGAAATGCGAATATTATACTGACGGTGCGCACGTTTGGGGTGGAAATTGCAATTGTTTTGAAAAAACAAAGGATGTAACTAAACACGTTTATGACTTCGAAGCAAAATGAATTTAAAAATGTTTTAGGTATCGTAATGTGCGGTGGAATGAGTTCGCGAATGGGAACAGATAAAGGTTTGATGAAACAGGAAGGAAAGTATTGGGCTGAAATTATTGCTGAAAAGTTTTCGCGTTTAGGAATTGAATATGTCTTCTCAATCAATGCTTCGCAAAAAATGAGTTATCATAACGCTATGGGCTATGATAAAATATTCATTGAAGATAACCAGTCAGTATTTCAAGGACCATTAAAAGGTTTAATGAGCGTTCATGAAAAATATTCTGATAAAAATTTAATTCCAATTGCGTGCGATATGATTTTTTTTAAAGAAGAATTGCTTGCAAGCGAATTAGTAAATTATACTTCCGATACTTCGCCAAATCCAATGGCTTTTAAACGCGTCAACTCCAATTTTTTTGAAACTTTTGGCGCGATTTACACAGTGCAGTTATTATCAGAACTAAATTTAGAAAATGAAACTTCAAAAGATTTAAGTCTCCAAAAATTATTAAATTCGGCAGCAACGCATATCATTGCGACCAATGATTCAAAAAGTTTCATTAATTTAAATGCACCTAAAGATTTATTTTAAATGATTTATCGCCCGCATCAAATCATTCAAATGTGCATCGCTAACAGGAATATTATTTTCACCAATAGAAATATTTTGGCTTCGGATGGATTTTATTTTACTGATGTTAACGACATACGATTTATGAACGCGTAAAAAATTGCGCGTAGGTAATTTTTCTTCAATCGCTTTCAAAGTGCTTTTGGTTAAAACGGGTTTTGTGGCAGTTGTCAAATATATTTTAACGTAGTCTTTCATACTTTCGACGTGCGAAATATCGTCCGTAATAATTTTAACGAGTGCGTATTCGACATTTACGAAAAAATAATCCAGTGTTTCTGGTACTAATTCTAATTTTGATAGATTTGTAACTGGTAATTGTTTCTGTTTTTCCTCTAACGCTTTGTAAGCCGCTTTTGTAAATCGTTCTAAACTGACAGGTTTTAATAAATAATCAATGACTTCAAGTTCATAACTTTCGACAGCATAATTGGCGTAAGCTGTTACAAAAATAACAGAAGGCTTAATTTTTAAACTTTGAAGAAATTGTGTGCCTAACATTCCAGGCATCTGAATGTCTAAAAATATCAAATCCACTTCATGCTCTTGCAAAAACTGCATGGCTTCAAATGGATTTTTAGACATACCAACGAGTTCCAAAAATGGAAGTTGGTTTATGTATTCTTCAATTAATTTTCTTGCAAGACTTTCGTCATCTACGATAAGACATTTGAGTACCATATTAGTTGTTCTTTGTTCTTTGTTCGTTGTTCGTTTGGTAGCGCTCTCAAACGAAGAACTGACAACTATCAACTGTTAAGCGTTAAATTTAGTTCGACGAAATAAAAACCATCCTTTTGAGAAATATCCAATGAATGTGCGTTCGGATAAAGCAATTCTAATCTACGTTTTAAATTGCGTAAACCTATACCTGAGGTCTCATCTTTATTATTTTTGGTTTCGACACCGATTTTATTTTT